>NZ_JBFRCU010000125.1:0-16760 GCF_052113205.1 Inquilinus sp. YAF38
GGACATAGGGCGCCGATTCCAGCCCGGCAATCACCGCGCCGCGCCGGGCGGCCGCCCGCAGGAAGCGGCGCACGCCGGGCGTGGCCCGCGCCTGGGCCTCGTAGCTGGCGACGACGTACAGCGTGTCGGCCGCGCCCGCCGCCATCGCCGCATCGGCGTCGACCCGCAGCCCGCTGCTGCTGGTGACCGGGCCGCCATCCTCGCTCAGCACCGACCAGTCGAACAGCCGCCGCCCCGCCATCCGGTTGGCGGCGCGCAACGGCTCGGCCAGCGCCGCCAGGGTCAGGTTGGAGAAGGCGTCCAGCACCAGGATGTCGATCCGCTGCGGCACGGCCATGCTTCCGATTCCGTATCGACGGAATCCGAAACGGTATCGCCTGCCTAGCCGCCGCCGCAATAGCCTTCGGGAAAGCCAGGGAGGCGAGGATGGATTTCGGGCTCAGCCACGAGCAGCAACTGGTCGTCGACACGGTGCGCGGCTTCGTCGAGCACGAGCTGCAGCCGCTGGAGCGGGAGGTCGAGCGCACCGGCCATGTGGCGCCGGAGGTCGGCCGCGAGATCCAGCGTAGGGTCCGCGACCTCGGCTTCTACGCCCCCAACATCCCGGAGGAGTTCGGCGGCGGCGGCCTCGACCACCTGACCTTCACCCTGCTGGAGCGCGAGCTCGGCCGCGCCGCGATGGCGCTGACGGTGTTCTGGGGCCGGCCCTCCAACATCCTCTGCGCCGGCACGCCGGAGCAGCGCGAGCGGTACCTCATGCCCTGCGTCCGCGGCGAGAAGGTCGATGCCCTGGCGATGACCGAGCCCGACGCCGGCTCCGACCTGCGCGGCATGTCCTGCAGCGCCCGGCGCGACGGCGGCGACTGGGTGATCAACGGCACCAAGCATTTCATCAGCCATGCCGACGTCGCCGATTTCGTCATCCTGTTCGCGGCGACCGGGGAGGACGGGTCCGGGCGCAAGCGCATCTCCTGCCTCCTGGTCGACCGCGGCACGAAGGGCTTCGGGATCCATCCCGGCTACAATTCCGTCTCGCATCGCGGCTATCACAACTCGACGCTGACCCTCGACGACTGCCGGGTGCCGGCCGACCAGATGCTGGGCGAGGAGGGGCGGGGCTTCGACCTCGCCAACACCTGGCTGCACGCCACCCGCCTGACCGTGGCGGCGATGTGCGTCGGCCGCGCCCGCCGCGCCTTCGACCTGGCGCTGTCCTATGCCGCCCAGCGCAAGCAGTTCGGCCAGCCGATCGGCCGCTTCCAGGGCACCGGCTTCAAGCTGGCCGACATGATCACCGAGATCGACGCGGCCGACTGGCTGACCCTGTCCGCCGCCTGGCGCATCGACCAGGGCCAGGATGCCAACCGCGCGATCAGCCAGGCCAAGCTCTACGCCTCGGAGATGCTCGGCCGGGTCACCGATGCAGCGCTGCAGATCCACGGCGGCATGGGGCTGATGGACGATTTGCCGATCGAGCGGTTCTGGCGCGACGCGCGGGTGGAGCGGATCTGGGACGGCACCAGCGAGATCCAGCGCCACATCATCGCGCGGGATCTGCTGCGGCCGCTGGGGGCGTGATGACCCGGCGCTTCGACCTCTCCCGGTTGCTCCGCCCGCGCTCGATCGCGGTGATCGGCGGGAAGCCTGCCGCCGAGGTGATCCGGCAGAGCCGGCGCATGGGCTTCGCCGGCGAGATCTGGCCGGTGCATCCGCAGCACGACACGGTCGAGGGCCTGCCCGCCTTCGGATCTGTTGCCGAGCTGCCGGGCGCGCCCGACGCCGTCTTCCTCGGCATCAACCGCCACGCCGCCATCGAGGTCACGGCCGCTCTGGCCGAACGCGGCGCCGGCGGGGCGGTCTGCTACGCCTCAGGCTTCGCCGAGACCGGCGGGGAGGGCGCCGATCTGCAGGCCCGGCTGGTCGCGGCCGCC
The DNA here is from genome assembly GCF_052113205.1 of Inquilinus sp. YAF38. Classification (NCBI taxonomy): domain Bacteria; kingdom Pseudomonadati; phylum Pseudomonadota; class Alphaproteobacteria; order Rhodospirillales; family Rhodospirillaceae; genus Inquilinus; species Inquilinus sp. YAF38. The sequence continues at coordinate 1,932 of NZ_JBFRCU010000125.1, forward strand.
GGGGCCATGCCGGTGCTGGGCCCCAATTGCTACGGCGTGATCAACTATCTCGACGGCGCGCTGCTGTGGCCCGACCAGCATGGCGGCCAGCGGGTGGAGCGCGGCGTGGCGCTGGTCACCCAGTCCAGCAACATCGCCATCAACCTGACCATGCAGCGCCGCGGCCTGCCGATCGCCTATGTCGCGACCCTGGGCAACCAAGCGGTGGCCGGCTTGGCCGAGATGGTCGAGGCATTCCTCGACGACCCGCGCGTCACCGCCATCGGCCTGCACATCGAGGGCCTGGCCGAACCGGTCGCGTTGGCTCGGGCGGCGGCGCGGGCGCGGCGGCAGGGCGTGCCGATCCTGGCGCTGAAGACCGGCCGCTCGGCGGAAGGGGCGCAGCTCACGCTCAGCCACACCGCGTCCCTGGCCGGGGCCGATGCGGTGACCGATGCCTTCCTGCGCCGCATCGGCGTGGTCCGTGTCGCCTCGCTGCCGGTGCTGCTGGAGGCGCTGAAGCTGCTGCATGTCGCAGGCCCGCTGCCCGGCCGCGACATCGCCTCGATGAGCTGCTCGGGCGGCGAGGCGGCGCTGATCGCCGACGCCGCGCTCGGCACCGGGCTGCGCTTCCGGCCGCTGGACGCCGCCCAGACGGCGCGGGTGGCGGCAACGGTGTCGGAGCTGGTCACGGTGTCGAACCCGTTCGACTACCACACCTTCATCTGGGCCGACGCCCCGGCCATGACCGAGACTTTTTCAGCGGTGATGGCGGCGGAGTTCGATCTGACGCTGCTGGTGCTCGACCTGCCGCGCGGCGACCGCTGCAGCGACGCCGACTGGGTGCCGTCGCTGGAGGCGCTGGTGGCGGCGTCGCAGCGCACTGGCCGCAAGGCGGCGCTGGTCGCCTCGCTACCCGAGGGGCTGCCGGAGGATCAGGCGCAGCGCCTGGTCGGGGCGGGCGTCGCGCCGCTGCTTGGCATCGACGACGCGCTGGCCGCGATCGCCGCGGCGGCGGAGGCAGGGGACATTCGTGATGAGGCCAACGTGCTGCCGCTGGAGCCGGTGCCGCTGGCGCCCGGCCCGGTCCGCACCCTGTCGGAATGGGAGAGCAAGCGGCGCCTTGCCGGCTACGGCGTGATGGTGCCGGAAGGGCGGCTGGCACGGTCGCCGGACGAGGCGGTCGAGGCCGCGGAGACGATCGGCTTCCCGGTCGTGCTCAAGGCCACCGGCGCCGATCTGGCGCACAAGACCGAGCTCGGCGCGGTGCGGCTGAACCTGGCCGATGCCGCCGCGGTGCGCGACGCCGCCTTGGCCCTGGCCGGGCTCGGCGAAGCGCTGCTGGTCGAGCGCATGGTCGGCGGCGCGGTGGCGGAACTGATCGTCGGCATCGGCCGCGACAAGCTGCTCGGGCTGCATCTGGTGCTCGGCTCCGGCGGCACGCTGGTGGAGCTGGTCGGCGACCGCCGGATCCTGCTGCTGCCGGCCGGGCGGGCGGAGATCACGGCGGCGATCCGGTCGCTTAAGATTGCCAAGCTGCTCGACGGCCATCGCGGCCGGCCGCCGGGCGATCTCGACGCCGCGGTCGACGCCGTGCTGAGGGTCCAGGGCTTCGCCCTGGCCCAGTCCGACCGGCTGGCGGAGCTCGACGTCAACCCGCTGATCGTCACCCCTCACGGCGCCGTGGCCGCCGATGTCCTGCTGCGATTGGTGGAGGACCCCGATGACCGATGATCCCTTGCGTGTCACCCGCGACGGCGCCGTGCTCGAGGTGGTGCTGGACCGGCCGAAGGCGAATGCGATCGACGCCGCCACCAGCCGGCGCATGGGCGAGGTCTTCGCTGGATTCCGCGACGATCCGGACCTCCGCGTCGCCATCGTCACCGGCGGCGGCGACCGCTTCTTCTCCGCCGGCTGGGACCTGAAGGCCGCGGCGGCCGAGGGCATCCGGCCGGACGAGGATTACGGCATCGGCGGCTTCGCCGGGCTGCAGGAACTGCCGAACCTGAACAAGCCGGTGATCGCCGCGGTCAACGGCATGGCGGTCGGCGGCGGCTTCGAGTTGGCGCTGTCCGCCGACCTGATCCTGGCGGCCGACCATGTCCGGTTCGCGCTGCCCGAGATCAACGCCGGCACCCTGGCCGACGCGGCGACGATCAAGCTGCCGCGCCGCATCCCCTATCACGTGGCGATGGACCTGCTCTACACCGGCCGCTGGATGGACGCGGCGGAGGCGGCGCGCTGGGGCCTGGTCAACCAGGTGATGCCGGCGGCGGAGCTGATGGACCGCACCCGCGCTTTGGCCCGGCACCTGGCCGACGGCCCGCCCTTGGTGTTCGCCGCGATCAAGGAGGTGGCGCGGGAGAGTGAAGCGCTGCCGGTGCAGGCGGCGCTGGCCCGGGTGATGCGCCGCGGCTTCCCGACCGTGGCGACGCTCTACGACAGCGACGACCAGCTTGAAGGCGCCCGCGCCTTCGCCGAGAAGCGCAAGCCGATGTGGCACGGAAGGTAGGGGCGGGCGGCGCCGGCCGAAACCAAACAAGTCCCCCCTCCCCTTGCGGGAGGGGGGCAGAGGGAGGGGTCTGCGCGCGTCCGCGCGCGAATGGGGAAGATCGCTTCCACTATCACCGCAGCCCGAAGATCGACGCCGGTGCCAGTTGAGAAAACCCCCTCCCCCTAACCCCCTCCCGCGAGGGGAGGGGGGACTCAAACGCCAATGCCTGAATTCGAGGAGAGGGCGAGCCGGCCTATCCGCCCAGATGCGGCGACAGCTCGCGGTCGGCGGCGGCGATCTCGCTGAGGACCTTGGCGAAGGCCGGGCGGGCGGAGAGTCTCTCGTACCAGGCCGCCAAAGCCGGGAACCCATCCAGCCCCGGCCCGCGCAGCCGCAGCGCGAACAGCACGGTCATGAACAGGGCGATATCGGCGACGGTGAGCGAATCGAAGACGAACTCGCGGCCGGCCAGCCGGCTGTCCAGCCGGCGCCAGTGGCCGCGCAGCGCCGCCTCGGCCTGGCGGGCGCCGGCCTCCTGGGCCCCCAGCCGCGCCGGGTCGGGCGGCTCGCTGCGATGCATCAGCGGCCGGATATCCGGCATCAGGATCTCGTCGGCCTCCAGCTCGGCCAGGCGGCAGCGGGCGCGGCCGGCGGCGTCGCGCGGAAACAGCGGGGGAGTCGGATAGGCGTCCTCGAGATAGTCGAGGATCACGGTCGAATCGAACAGGGTGAGGTCGCCATCGACCAGCACCGGCACCTGGCCCTTGGGGTTGCCGGCCAGCACCGCCGGGTGCTTCGGCCGATAGCCCTCGGTCTGGGTGAAGGGCACCATGATCCGCTCATGGGCCAGGCCCTTCTCGGCCAGGGCGATCTCGACCTTGCGCGAGAACAGGCTCAGCGGCCCGGAATAGAGCGTCATCCCCATGGCGATCCCCCTCGTTGTTTCGAGAGAGCGTTACGGGAACACCGGCCTGTCCGCAATGGCTGCGGGCGGCAACGAAAAAAGCCCGCGACCGTGGGCGGGCTTTTCACGCGAGGGCGCGGCCGGGGCCGCGCGAAGGCCTGGGTCGATCAGGCCGCCTGGGCGGCGGCCTGGGCCTTGATGATGCGGTGCTTCAGGCCGCGCAGCTCGGCGTCCAGCGCCGAGTCCGGGGCGCCGGCGAGATAGCCGTCGAGGCCGCCGCGATGCTCGATGGTGCGGATGCCATTGGTGGACAGGCGCATGCGCACCGACACCCCGAGCACTTCCGAGATCAGCGACGTGATCTGCAGGTTCGGCAGGAAGCGCCGACGGGTTCTGTTCTTGGCGTGGCTGACATTGTTGCCACTCATCACGCCCTTGCCGGTCACCTGGCAGCGTCGCGCCATGGGTCTATCCTCGAAACACGGTCAAAAACAATGGCCCGGCATTGCTGCCGGGACGAGGGCGTTCGTATAAGGGGCCGCACGCTTGGCGTCAAGCCGAGAGTCGCCCGGCCCCTCTCGATTCCGGACTACGGCCGCGGCGCGGCGCGGGTCACGATCACGTTCCAGCTGGCCGGCTTCAGCTTCGCCCGCAGCCGCTCGCCATCGACCGAGACGTCCGGGTTCGCCGCCGGCGCCACGGTGTCCGGCGCGTCCTTGGTGTTCACCGCCTTCAGGTTGGCGTGGTGGATCTCGGTCGCCTCCACCAGCCGCCGGTCGGCGCCGAGGCCGCGCAGCGTGACGTCGAGGTCCATCGGGTCGGACAGGCTGCGGTTCAGGGCAAAGACCGTGGTGGTGCCGTCGGCCGGGTTGTCGACCACCGTGGCGTAGAGATAGGGGATCTCCGGCCACGACTGGGCGGCATAGCCGGGCGATTCGACCTTGGCCTGCAGCACCCTGCCATGGCCGTGGCGGGCGGCCAGGGCGAAGGGGTGGAAGATGGTCTGGCGCCAGGCGGCGCCGCCGGTCTCGGTCATGATCGGGCCGATGACGTTGACCAGCTGGGCGATGCAGGCGGTCTTCACCCGGTCGGCATTGTTCATCAGCGCGATCAGGGCGCCGCCGACGATCAGCGCGTCCTCGGCGTTGTAGACCTCCTCGATCAGATGCGGCGCCTCGGGCCAGCCCGGCTTGCGCATGTGCTCGATCTTGTGGGTCTTGTACCAGACGTTCCACTCGTCGAAGGACAGCATGATCTTCTTGCGCGACCGGCGCTTGGCCCCGACCGCGTCGCAGATCGCCGCCACCTCCTTGATGAAGGCGTCCATCAGCTCGATCACGCCGAAATACTCCGGCGCCGAATCGGCGTTGTTGTTGAAGTAGGTGTGCAGCGAGATGAAGTCGACCTGGTCGTAGCAGTGGTCCAGCACCTCATATTCCCAGGCGCCGTAGGTCGCCATGTTGCGGTGGGACGAGCCGCAGGCGGCGAGCTGGATGGTCGGGTCGACCCAGCGCATCACCTTGGCCGTCTCCAGCGCCGCGCGGCCGTATTCCTCGGCGGTCTTGGCGCCGATCTGCCAGGGCCCGTCCATCTCGTTGCCCAGGCACCAGAACTTGACGTCGTGCGGCGCCTCGTGGCCGTGCGACCGGCGCAGATCCGACAGGGCCGAGCCGCCGGCATGGTTGCAGTATTCCAGGAAGCGGCGCGCCTCGTCCGGCCCGCGGGTGCCGAGATTGACGCCCAGCATCGGCTCGACCCCGGCGGCGCGGGCCCAGTCCATGAACTCGTTGGTGCCGAAGCGGTTGGTCTCGGTCGACGACCAGGCCAGCTCGCGCCGCACCGGCCGCTGCTCCACCGGCCCGACCCCGTCCTCCCAGTCGTAGCCGGACAGGAAGTTGCCGCCGGGATAGCGGATGATGGTGGGCCCGAGCTCGCGGGTCAGCTCCAGCACGTCGCCGCGGAAGCCTCGGGCGTCGGCGGTCGGGTGGCCGGGCTCGTAGATGCCGCCATAGACGCAGCGGCCCATATGCTCGACGAAGGCGCCGAAGACGCGGCGGTCGAGGTCGGAGAGGACGAAGTCGCGGTCGACGGTGAGCCGTGCGGAGATCATGGGTCGATGGTCTCGATCGGATGGTGGAAGGAGCGGCCGCGCCCGGCGGCGCGGCCGTAGCGGATCACTTGGCGTTGGCCAGCAGCTCGTTGACGCGGCTCTCCGCGTCGGCCAGCGCTTGGTCGACGGTCTTCTGGTTCTGCGCCGCGGCATTGAATTCCTCGGTCAGGATCTCCTGGATCCCGAACTGGCGCTTCACCGCCTGGGGCAAGGCGGTGCCGTCCTTGGTCAGGCTGACGATGTCCTTGCGATGCGGCAGGTCGAGGAAGGCCTGGCTGGTGGCGACCGAGGTCCGCACCGGCAGGTGGCCGGTCCGCGCCCATTCGAAGTCGTTGTCCCACAGGAACTTCAAGACCTTGACCGCGGCCTTGCGCTTGGCGTCGTCCAGGCCGGCCTTGGGCACGACCCAGCTGTGGCCGTCGGCCCAGACCTTGGCGTTGCCGTAGAGCTGCGGGAAGGGCACGACGGTGTAGCCGTTGCTCAACGCGCCGCCGGGCTTGGCCGCCTCCTCGTTGTAGCTGTCGATCAGCCAGGTGCCCATGATGTAGACGCCGCCGTCGCCCTGGGCGAAGCCGGCCGTCGACGCGGCATAGTCCTGGTCCTTGGTGGTGTCGCCGTTCTGGTAGATCGTCTTGAACAGCTCGACCGCGTTGCGCGCCTCGGGCGTCTGCAGCTTGATCTGGGTCGGGTCGGCGAAGAAGTCGGAGTTCTGCTGGTACAGCAGGGTGTAGAGGGTGCGGGCGTAGTTCGCCTGCTCGTTCACCGTCGCCTGGACGAAATAGGGCTTGCCGGTCTTCTCCTTGAACTGCTTGGCCTGGGCCAGCAGCTCCTCCGGCGATTTCGGCAGGATCGGCTTGCCGTCGTCGGACACGAGCCCGGCCTGCTTGAACAGGTTCAGGTTGATGTGCCACAGCCAGGTGTGGGTATCGAAGGGCAGGGCGTAGATCTTGCCGTCCTTGGTCACCCCGGTCCTGGCCGCCTCGGTGAAGTCGGCGGTGTCGATGCCGGCGGCCTTGAAGTCCTCGTCCAGCGGCTCCAGCAGGTCGCGCGAGGCGTAGTCGCTGATCACCGCCTCATGCATCACCGAGATGGTCGGCGGGTCGTCGGAGCGCAGCCGGGCGGTCAGCTGGTCGTAGCCGGGCCATTCGACGATATCGACCTTGACGTGTACGTCCGGGCTCTCGGCGTTGAACTTGTTGATCAGCGCCGTGATGATGCCGCACTCGCCATGCGCCTTCGAGACGTCGGTGACATCGGCATAGTCGGCCTCACAGGCGCCGAAGAAGCGCGACAGCGAGATCTCGGTCTTGTCCTGCGCCCAGACGGGACCCCCGGCCAGGACCAGCCCCGCCAGGGCCAAAGCAAAGCGGCTTCTCATGGCTCTCCCTCCTTGGTTCCGGCCGTTTCTGCCGCGCGCCTCAGCGGATTGCGGCGCCGGCGACGGCCGTGACGATGTATTTCTGAAAGAACAGGTAGACGATCAGCACCGGCAGCCCGGCGAAGACCGACTGTGCCATCAGGTAGCCCAAGCCCTCGGACTGGGCGAAGTTGGTCTGGGTCGAGGCCAGGCCGACGGTCAGGGTGAACATCTCCGGCTTGGTCGCCGAGATCAGCGGCCACAGATAGTCGTTCCAGGCGCTGAGGAAGGTGAAGATTCCCAGCGTCGCCTGGGCCGGCACGGTCAGCGGCAGCAACACGCGCCAGAAGGTCTTGAAGCGCGAGGCGTTGTCCAGCAGCGCCGCCTCGTCCAGCTCGCGCGGGATCGCCTTGAAGTACTGCGTCATCAGGAAGACGCCGAAGGGCGCCGACAGATGCGGCAGGATCAGGCCGAGATAGGAGTTGTGGATCTTCAGGTCGTTGAACATCTGGAAGCGGGCGATGATCACCGCCTGCTCCGGCACGGCGAGGCCGATCAGCACCAGCGCGAAGACGATGCCGCTGCCGGGGAACCGGGCGCGGGCGAAGCCGTAGCCGGCGAGGGACGCCAGCACCAGCACGCCGAGCGTCTGGCCCAGCGCCACGACGACGCTGTTCAGCACCCAGCGGAACACCCCGGAATTGGCGAGGATGTCGGTGTAGTTCTTCAGCGTGTAGGGCGCCCGGAACAGCGTGCCGGTGCTGGTCATCAGCTCGCTGTTGGGCTTGAACGACAGGCCGGTGATCCAGGCCACCGGCACCACCCAGATGATGGCGAGCAGAATCACGGCCCACAGGATCAGCCGGTCGCCGAGGCTGCGCCCAACCATACCCTGCCGTGGCTGTGCCGTGGTGATGGCGGTCATCCCTCGGCCCTCCGGCGGGTCAGCAGGTACTGCGCCATGGCGGCGATCAGCATCAGCCCGAACAGCACCTCGGACGCCGCGGCGGCGTAGCCCAGGTCCCAGTTGCGGAAGCCCTGCTCGTAGATGAACTGCACGATCGGGCGCGAGGCGTTGTTCGGCCCGCCGCGGGTCAGCAGGTAGGACTGCCCGAACAGCTGGAACTGGTAGACGATCTCGACCACGGCCACGAGCACCACGGTCCGCCGGATCGAGGGCAGGGTGATGTGCCGGAACGACCGCCAGCGGCCGGCGCTGTCCAGCGCCGCGGCCTCGTACAGCTCGCGCGGGATCTGCTGCAGCGCCGCCAGGAACAGCATCATCGGCAGGCCGATGCCCCACCACACGGTGGCGGCGGCGATGCCGGGCAGGGCCAGGCTGGGGTCGCTCAGGATCGGGATCGGCGCCTGCCCGAACACGCTCAGGACATTGGTCAACAGGCCACGGTCCGGCAGGTACACCATCTTCCAGACGATGGTGACGATGGTGACCGACAGCACCGAGGTGGCGAAGAAGGTGGCACGCAGCGCGGCGGCAGCCCGGGTCGGCCGGTTCAGCGCCAGGGCCAGGATCAGCCCGACCACGACGAAGGCCGGCACGGTCATCAGCACGAACAGCACCGTGTTCCACACGGCGCCGAGGAAGACCTTGTCGGCGAACAGGCGCTTGTAGTTGACCAGGCCGGCATAGGCGCCGGTGCCGTCGAACATGTCGAACTTCTGCAGGCTGATCCAGATGCCGTCGAACAGCGGCCAGACCAGCAGCAGCACGTAGACGATCAGGAAGGGCAGGACGAAGCCGACATTGCGCCAGTCCGCCCCGATCCGGGCGCCGCCCAGACGCCGGGCCCGTTCAATGGTGCGGCCGGTGGCGGTGGCGGTCACCATCCCCTCCTCACGCGACGGCGTGGCGGCCGACGCCGTCGGCGCCGAACAGATGGACAGCGGCGGGGTCGATGCGCAGGCCGACCCGGTCCTCGACCGCGACGCCGCTCAGGCCGGCATCCTCGGCGATCAGGGTTGACCCGTCCTGCAGCCGGACATGCAGATGGGTGCGGTCGCCCAGCCGCTCGACCACCTCGACCGTGCCCTGCATGCCGCCCTGGCGGTCGATCCGCACCGACTCGGCCCGCAGGCCCAGCGTGATCGGCTGATGCGCCGGCAGCCCGTCGGCCGGCACCGGGGTGCGCAGCTCGGTCCCGTCCGGCAGCCGCAGCACGGCGCCGCCCTGCTCGCCGACGATGGTGGCGTCCAGGAAGGTCATCGCCGGCACGCCGACGAAGCGGGCGACGAATTTGGTGGCCGGCCGGGTGTAGATCTCCATCGGCGTGCCAACCTGCTCGATCCGGCCCTCGTTCATCACCACGATCCGGTCGGCCAGCGTCATCGCCTCGACCTGGTCATGGGTGACGAAGATCATGGTGGCGCGCAACCGGCGGTGCAGCCGCGCCAGCTCGACCCGGGTGCGCACGCGCAGCGACGCATCCAGGTTCGACAGCGGCTCGTCGAACAGGAAGGCCCGCGGCTCCTTGACGATGGCGCGGCCGATGGCGACGCGCTGGCGCTGGCCGCCGGACAGCTGGCCCGGCTTGCGCTGCAGCAGCTCCTCGATCTCCAGCGTCCGGGCGGCGGCCAGGACGCGCTGCGCGATCTCCGGCTGCTTCAGGCCGATGTTGCGCAGCCCGAACGCCATGTTCTCGAAGATCGTCATATGGGGGTACAGGGCGTAGTGCTGGAACACCATCGCCACCCGCCGGGCCCCCGGCGGCAGGGTGTCGACCCGGGTGCCGGCGATCCGGATCTCACCGCCGTCGACGCTCTCCAGCCCCGCGATCATGCGCAGCAGGGTGGACTTGCCGCAGCCGGACGGTCCCAGGAAGACCATGAACTCGCCCGACTCGACCGACAGCGACAGGCCATCGAACACCGTGACCGGCCCGAAGCGCTTGCTGACATCCCGGATCTCGATGTCGGCCACCCATTTCCTCCCCAATGGTATTATCATATGATTCGATCATCGGGGCGATCGGCGGGTTTTGTCAACCGGGGCTTCCCCCGCCCGTTCGATAAAAAGGAAGGGTGGAGACGGTCTGATGCTGGAACGCGAGATGGTGCTGGTCGGGACGATGAGCGCCCAGGTCTCGAACAGCCTGGGCATGCGCATCGTGTCCGGCGAGTTCCGGCCTCACGATTCGCTGCCGATCGAGAGCGAGCTGTGCCAGACCTATGGCGTCAGCCGGACCACCCTGCGCGAGGCGATCAAGAGCCTGGCGGGCAAGCGGCTGATCGAGGTGTCGCCGAAGACCGGCACAAGGGTGCTGCCCTTCGGCGAATGGAACCTGCTGGACCGCGACGTGCTGCAATGGCGGCTGGAGGCGCAGTTCGACGCCAAGATCGTCGAGGACATCTTCGAGATGCGGCTGTGCTTCGAGCCGCGGGCGTCGTTCCTGGCGGCGCGTGACGGCACCGCCGACGACCACGCCGCGATCGAGCGTCATTTCCACCAGCTGGCCCGCGCCTATGACGAGAAGCAGCCGGTGAAGGCGTCATCCGAAGCGGCGCTGGAGTTCCACCTGGCCATCATCACCGCCTCGCATAACGGCCTGTTCGTGACCATCGGCGCGGCGGTGAAGTCGGCGCTCAGGGTGTCGTCGGAGATGCTGCAGCGCCACGCCACCCGGCCCAGCGAGGACGTGGCGCTGCACGACGCGGTCCGCACCGCGATCATCGGCCGGCAGCCGGAGGCGGCGGCCGCGGCGATGGCGCGGCTGCTGGAGGCGTCGCACGCCCGCCTGCTGCCGCTGACCACGGAGCCAAAGGGAGGCTGACCGCAGGTCCGATCGACAGCCCCCTCCCCCTACCCCCTCCCGCGAGGGGAGGGGGAGAGTGAAAGGCAAGGGCTGAGCGTGATGGATACGGACAGAGGCTCTGCATCGGGCATCAAGGCGCCGGCCTTCCAATGATCCTCCCCCTCCCCCTGCGGGAGGGGGTAGGGGGAGGGGGGCTCGTGCCGCTGCTCAATACTGGCTGCTCCTGGCCGACACGATGTGGATGATCGCGGCGGGGTCGGAGATCCAGAAGCCCTCGAAGCCGTCGGGCAGGCGCTCGATCTCGTCGCGGCGGGCGACGCCGGACGCGGCGAAATGCTCGGCCGCCTGCGGCACGTCGTCGGCCACGATCTCCAGCCACAGCTCGGCCTGGCTCAGGGCGTCGACACGGTCGATCCACAGTTGGTTGGCGCCGAATTCGAAGCCGACCGCCGGCGGGTGGTTGTCCAGCGGCTTCAGGCCGATCACGTCGCGGTAGAAGTGGACCGTGGCGTCGTATTGGTGCGGCGGCACCTTCAGCGCGATGTTGCGGCCGCCGGCGAAGGTCGCGGTCATGGCAGTCCCTCCGGTCGAGTTCGTTATGTCGCCGACGCGATGCGCGCCTCGTATTCGGCCTCAAGCGGCGTGTGGGTGGTGAAGAAGGGCTGCGGCACCCGGCCGTGCATCCGGTCGACCAGGATGTCGAGATGGGTGTGCCAGCCGCCGGCGGCGCTCGCCATCTGCTCCGCCCCGATGCGGCGGTGGGTCACCACCAGCAGGATCTCCGTCCCCTGCGGCGTCAGCTCGAAGGTCACCTCCGACTCGTCGCCGGACGGCTCGGGCCAGCTGTGGCTCAGCAGCCGCGGCGGCTCCCAGCGCGTGACCCGGGCGGTGAAGCTGGCGCCCTTCTCCAGCGACTTGTACTTGGCCGGGATCTCGTCCGGCAGCGGCGACAGCCCGGAATGGAGGAAATGCAGCTCCACCTGGCCGCCGGCACGCGGTTCGACCGCGCCGGTGGCGAGCCAGGTGCCGCGTTTGTCAGCCTCCGTCAGATAGGCCCAGACCCGCTCGATCGGTCCCGGCAGCAGCCGCTCGAACCGGACCGCGCCGGGGGCGATGATGGTGCCGTAGTCGCTCATGATGCTTCTCCTGTGTCGGGGGCGGCGCGCAGCTGCCGCTCCAGCTCGTCCAGCCGGCCGCCCCAGAAGCGGCGGATGCGCCGCAACCACTCCTCCAGCGCGTCGAAGCCCTGGGGATCGAGCACGTAGATGCGCCGTTGCGCCTCGGCCCGGACGGCGATCAGCCCGGCCTCGCGCAGCACCTTGAGGTGCTGGGAGACCGCCGGTCCGCTCATCGCGAACTGGGCGGCGATGTCGCCGGCGCTGCGCTCTCCCGCCGCCAGCATCTCGACGATCTGCTGCCGGGTTGGGTCGGAGAGGGCGGCGAAGGCGTTCATGAGTCTTTTATGAAGCAAAATCTTAAATAAGTAAAATCTTAAATTTGAGCGTCATTGCGAGCGCAGCGAAGCAATCCAGGGCCGCACGAGCTGGCCCTGGATTGCTTCGTCGGCTTCGCCTCCTCGCAATGACGGAGGGGAGAGCGCTTCTCAGCCCTTCAGGCCGCGGCGGCCGCCGGCTCCTCGACCAGGCGGCCGGGGGCGGAGCCGTCCTTTTCGATGCGCCAGCGGCGGTTGTGGAAGGCGGCGACCTTGGGGTCGTGCGAGATGGTCAGCCAGGTGGTGCCGGGCAGCCGGTCGCGCAGCAGCGCGAACATCCGCTGCTCGGTCGCCTCGTCCAGGGCGCTGGTGGCCTCGTCGAGGAACAGCCAGCCCGGCTTCGCCAGCACCGCCCGGGCGATGGCCAGGCGCTGCTGCTCGCCCGGCGACAGGCGGCGGGCCCAGTATTCCTCCTGCTCCAGCGCTGGCACCAGATGGCCGAGATCGACGGCCCGCAGCGCCTCGGTCGCGGCTTCGGTAGAGACCTCCTCGAGCCTGGCCGGATAGGCGACGGCCGCGTGCAGCGTGCCCAGCGGCAGGTAGGGGCGCTGCGGCAGGAACAGCACCTTGGCGTCCTTAGGAATGCGGATCTGCGCCCGGCCGAACGGCCAGATCCCGGCCAAGGCGCGGAACAGCGTCGACTTGCCGGCGCCGGACGGGCCGGTCAGCAGCAGCCGGTCGCCGGGGCGGACCGACAAGCCGTTGCCCTCGATCAGCGCCTGGCCGTCGGGCAGGGCCAGCTGAACCGAGTCGACGGCGAGGTCGGCGCGGGGCTCGGCCGCGACGTTGATCTCAGCCGAGCGCGCCTGGGCCCTGGCCGTCTCGAGGCTGTGGCGGAAACCGGTCAGGCGGTCGACGGTCGCCTTGTAGTCGGCCAGCGTGGAATAGGCGCTGACGAACCAGGACAGCGAATCCTGGACGTTGCCGAAGGCCTGGATGACCTGGACGACACCGCCCAGCTCGATGGTCTTGGCGAAGTATTGCGGGGCGACGAGGATGCCGGGAAACACGGCGGAGGCCTGGCCATAGGCGGAGGTGAAGAAGCCGAGCTTCTTGGTCCGGCTCATCAGCTGATAGAAGTTCTCCATCACCCCGCCGAACAGCCGCAGCAGCCCCTGCCGCTCACTGGGCTCGCCGCCATAGAGCGCGATCGCCTCGGTGTTCTCGCGGAACCGGACCAGGCCGAAGCGGAAATCCGCCTCCCGCTTCTGCTGCAGGAAGCTCAGCCGGATCAGCGGGCGGCCGATGAGATGGGTCAGGATGGTCCCGACGATCGCGTAGACGATGGCGGCCCACAGCATGAAATGCGGGATGGTGATGCTGCTGCCGCCCAGCAGCGGGATCGTCAACGGTGCTGCCAGCCCCCACAGGATCACGGCGAAGGACGCCAGGTTCACCACATTGCCGAGGAAGCTGAGGCTGAGGGTGAGGGTGCCGTCGACGAATTGCTGGATGTCCTCGGCGATGCGCTGGTCGGGGTTGTCCGTCGCACCCGCCGTCAGCTGCTGGCGGTAATAGGCCCGGTCGGCCAGCCATTCGCCGAGCAGATGGTCGGTCATCCAGCGCCGCCAGCGGATGCGCAGCCATTGCCCGAGATAGGTCGCGTAGACGCCGCGCAGGACGGACACGGTCGCCAGGCCGGCGAAGATCGCGATCTCGCGCCAGAACGCGGGCTGATTGTAGTCCTGCAGCGCCTGGTAGAAGCGGTTGTACCAGAAGCTGAACTGCACGCTCAGGAACACGGCGCCGAGCGTGAAGGCGACGATCACGACCAGCAGCCCGATCGCCGGCCATTTCTCCTTCGACCGCCAGAACGGCATCAGGAGGGCGAAGAAATCCGTCCAGAACCGGCGCGTGCTTTGCTTCATCGGGTGCGTCCGCCGCGCGGCGGATCCTCGGCTGCCACTGCAGCAACCGTGATATCCCCCGCAAGCGGGCCGCACCCGTGAATTTAACGTAATTTTGAAGTAATCCGGAGGTTATCCGCGCAGTCCGGACAGGATTTCCTCTCGCTCCACCGTGGACCAGGTGCCGGGCGCCAGGTCGCCCAATTCCAGACCGCCGAGGGCGACGCGGACCAGGCGCAGCGTCGGGTGGCCGACCGCCGCCGTCATCCGCCGCACCTGGCGGTTGCGGCCTTCGGTCAGGGTCAGGCGCAGCCAGGCGGTCGGGATCGACTTGCGGTTCCGGATCGGCGGGTCGCGCGGCGGCAAGTCGGGCACCTTCGCCAGCCGCTCGATGCCGCAGGGGCGGGTCGGGCCGTCGGTCAGGGCGATGCCGCCGGCCAGGGCGGCCAGCGCCTCCTCCGCCGGCTCGCCCTCGACCTGCGCCAGATAGGTGCGGGGGTGGCCGTGCTTCGGATCCAGCAGGCGCTTGATCAGCGGCCCGTCATCGGTCAGCAGCAGCAGCCCCTCGCTGTCGGCGTCGAGGCGTCCGGCGGCATAGATCCCGGGCGGCAGGCCGAACTCGTTCAGGCCGCGCCAGCGCCCCTCCGGCGTGAACTGGCTCAGCACGCCATAGGGCTTGTGGAAGACGACGTAGCGGGCCTGGTCCGGCTCCGGCGCCGGGCGCTTGCGCCGCTCCTCGCGCCAACGCTCGCCCGGTTTTGCCGGGACCGGCTTCGGTGCTCCGGTGTCGCGGCCGATCCGGCGCGACGAGGTCAGCGGGCCGCGCGTCCGGCGGCGCGGTGCCGGTGCTTCGGCGGGCTCGGCACGGTCCTCCGG
>NZ_JBFRCU010000126.1:0-16608 GCF_052113205.1 Inquilinus sp. YAF38
GGATGGCCACGGCGCTACGCGCCTCGCCATGACGGAGAGGGGTGGCGAGGCGGCTCTCAGCCCCGATAGATCGGCGCCCCCGAAGGCGAGCCGGTGGCGCCGCCGTCGACGAACAGGTCGACGCCCTGGATGTAGCTGGAGTCGTCCGACGCCAGGAACAGCACGGTCTTCGCCACCTCCTCGGCCTTGCCGAAGCGGCCGGCCGGGATGCCGCGGCTGATGTGCTGCACCAGCGCCGCGCGGCCCTCCGGCGTCGGCGCCACGGCCGACCAGATGTCGGTGTCGGTCGCGCCCGGCGAGACCACGTTCACCCGGATGCCCCGCGGCGCCAGCTCCGACGCCAGCACCTTGCCCAGCGAGCGGATGCCGCCCTTGCTGGCGGCATAGGCCGACCAGCCGGCCGCGCCGAGCGCGCTGTGCACCGAGCTGGTGAGGATGATCGAGGCGCCGTCGTTCAGATGCGGCAGCGCCGCCTGGACGGTGAAGAACACGCCGGTCAGGTTGGTGCGGATGATCTGCTCGAACGCCTCGAACGAGGTCTGGCCGAGCGGGGTGGTGCCGCCGATGCCGGCATTGGCGAACACGATGTCGAGCTTGCCGAAGCGCTGTGCCGTCTCGGCCGCTGCCCGCTCCATCGCCGCGGAGTCCCCGGCGTCAGCCTGCAGCGCCAGCACGGACTCGCCCAGCTCGCGCGCCGCCGCGTCCAGCGTCTCGCGGTTGCGGCCGGTGATCGCCACCTTGGCGCCCTCGGCCACGAACAGGCGGGCCGTCGCCAGGCCGATGCCGGCATTGCCGCCGGTGATCAGCGCAACCTTGTTCTGCAATCTCATCTCGGTCTCCTGCGCCCCGCCCGGGCGACGATTGTAGCATGACGGGATCGGGCTGGGAGCGGTGCCCGGCCGGGCCCATATTCTGGATGACGATTGTCATCTCGATTGGGAAGATGATAATCATCATCCTGATTGTCAATGACCGGCCGAGGAGGAATTTGCGATGGGCCATTCGCGACAGGACAAGGCGGCCAGCCATGACCGCATCGTGCGCATCGCGGCCGGCCGCTTCCGCGAGGCGGGGGTCGACGGCCTCGGCGTCGCCGAGCTGATGCAGGAGGCCGGGCTGACCCATGGCGGCTTCTACCGCCATTTCGGCTCGCGCGACGCGCTGGTGGCCGAGGCGCTGGATGAGGCCCTGGCCCAGAGCCGGGCGACCGTCGCCGCCGAACGCGAGGCCGGCGCCGGCTATGCCGAGATCGTCGCCGAGTATCTGAGCCCGGCGCATCGCGACGCGCCGGCGGCGGGCTGCGCCGTGGCCGCCCTGGCCAGCGAGGCCGGGCGGCTGCAGGACCGGCCGCGCGAAGCCTTCACCCGGCATATCGAGACCAGCGCGGAGACGTTCCTGGCGCTGCTGCGGGCGAGAAACCCGGCCGCCACCCGCGCCGACGCGCTGCTGGCCGTCAGCGCCCTGGCCGGTGCCGTGGCCCTGGCCCGCGCCGTGTCCGACCCGGCGCTGTCGGATGAGATCCTGCAGGGGGTGAAGGAGAAGCTGACGGCGCTGGCCGGCGCCTGACCGCCGCTGGTCGTCAGCCCTTCTGAGCCTTCTCCGCCTCCGCCGGGGTCCGGGTGGTCAGCGACAGGGCGTGGACCCGGCCCTGCAGCTCGGCCGCCAGCAGGTCGTAGACCAGGCGCTGGCGTTCGACCCGCGAGCGGCCCTCGAAGGCGTCGGACACCACCAGCACCCGGAAATGGCTCTCGCCGCGGCCGTCATGCCCGGCGTGCCCCGCATGGCGATGGCTGTCGTCGATGATCTCGAGCTGGGCCGGGGCCAGCGCCTCCTCGATCTTGCGGCGCATGCGGTCGGCGATCTGCATCGGTCCTCTCCTCGATCCTGCCCCCGGTGATAGCAGAGGCGGTGCCGCGGCGGGAGTGTACGACCCGATATTCCGATATGACGCAAGGCCCGATGCTGCGACACGAGGGCAGGGCAGATTTCCGCCGCATCGACTTGTCAGGCGAAAACGCCCTCCCCATACTCGCAGGATGGCCACTGCAAACCGCAGAGAGTACCGGGCATTCGAGGAGCCGGCGCCGGCGATGCGCCGCTGCGACCGCCCGGACTGTGCCTGCGCCGGGGAGTTCCGGGCGCCGAAATCGCGGCAGCACCTGAACGACTACTGGTGGTTCTGCCTGGAGCATGTGCGGGAGTACAACCGCGCCTGGAACTACTACCAGGGCATGAGCGCCGACCAGATCGAGCGCGAGGCGCGGCGCGACACCGTGTGGGACCGGCCGACCTGGCCGATGGGCAGCTGGCGGGCCGAGCAGCGGCTGCGCGCCAAGATCTATCAGAGCTTCGCCGAGGGCGCGGGCGACAACCCGTTCCACGCCGGCCGCGAGGCGCAGGAGGAGGCGAAGCAGGGCCGCCCCCTGACCGAGCAGGAGAGCGCGATGAAGACGCTCGAGATCGCTCCTCCCTTCGACCTGAAAACCCTCAAGGCCCGCTACAAGACCCTTGTCAAACTGCATCACCCGGACGCCAATGGCGGAAGCCGCGACGCCGAGGAGAAGTTCAAGACCATCAACCACGCCTACAGCGTGCTGAAGGCCGGCTTCGCCTCCTGACCGATACTCTGGAACTTGGACTTCGACTGGATCATGAGCGCTGACACCTCCTCGACGCTGCCCGACATCAAGGTGTCCGTGCGGCAGACCTTCGGCATCGACAGCGACCTGCAGGTGCCCGCCTTCTCCGCCGCGACGCAGCACGTGCCGGACGTCGACACCGCCTACCGCTTCGACCGCGACACCACCATGGCCATCCTGGCCGGGTTCGCCCACAACCGGCGGGTGATGATCCAGGGCTATCACGGCACCGGCAAGTCGACCCATATCGAGCAGGTGGCGGCGCGGCTGAACTGGCCGTGCGTCCGGGTCAACCTGGACAGCCACATCAGCCGCATCGACCTGGTCGGCAAGGACGCCATCGTGCTGCGCGACGGCAAGCAGGTGACCGAGTTCCGCGAGGGCATCCTGCCCTGGGCGCTGCAGAACCCCTGCGCCATCGTGTTCGACGAATACGACGCCGGCCGGCCGGACGTGATGTTCGTGATCCAGCGCGTGCTGGAGGTCGAGGGCAAGCTGACCCTCTTGGACCAGAACCGGGTGATCAAGCCGCACCCGGCCTTCCGCATCTTCTCCACCGCCAACACCGTCGGCCTGGGCGATACCACCGGCCTGTATCACGGCACCCAGCAGATCAACCAGGGCCAGATGGACCGCTGGTCGATCGTCGCCACGCTGAACTACCTGCCGCATGATGCCGAGGTCGAGATCGTCCTGGCCAAGGTGCCGGACTTCGACACCGAGGAAGGCCGCACCAAGATCAACGCCATGGTCCGCCTGGCCGACCTGACCCGCGCCGGCTTCATCGGCGGCGACATCTCGACCGTGATGTCACCGCGCACGGTGATCACCTGGGCCGAGAATGCGCGCATCTTCGGCGATGTCGGCTTCGCCTTCCGCCTGACCTTCCTGAACAAATGCGACGAGGTCGAGCGCTCGACCGTGGCCGAGTACTACCAGCGCTGCTTCGGCACCGAGCTGCCGGAAAGCGGCGTCCGCGCCCATCTGGCGTAAGGCCGGCCGGTTTGTGAGTAGGTTGGGTTCGCAACCGCGAACCTAACATCGAGACGAAAGAGCCATGTTGGGTTCGCCGTGGGCGAACCCAACCACCGGCGGAAGAGCGGATGCCCCAGGACGACAGCCCGATCGAGGTGTTCAAGCGCGCCACCACGGCGACGGTGCGGGCCATCGCCGAGCGGCCCGACATCACCGTGGCCTATTCCAGCGAGCCGGCCGGCGTCGCCGGCACCCGGGCCCGGCTGCCGCAGCCCTCGCGCCTCTTGACCTCGGCCGAGGTCGCCAAGGTGCGCGGCGCCGCCGATGCCGTGGCGCTGCGGCTGCGCCACCACAATGCCAAGACGCACRCCGCCCGCATGCCGCAGGGCGACGTCGCCCGCGCCGCCTTCGAGGCGTTGGAGCAGGCGCGCTGCGAGGCGATCGGCGCCACCCAGATGGCCGGCGTCGCCGGCAATCTGGCGGCGGCGCTGGACGACCGCTTCAAGCGCCAGGGGCTGGACCGCGTCACCGAGCGCGAGCAGGTGCCGCTGGCCGAGGCGGTGCGGCTGGCCGCGCGCGAGGCGATGACCGGCGAGAAGCCGCCGCCGAACGCCCGCCACGCCGCCGACCTCTGGCGGTCCTGGCTGGAGAGCCGCATCGGCCGCTCGCTGCACGAGCTGGCCGACGCCATGGACGACCAGGAGGCCTATGCCCGCTGCGCCAAGCACCTGCTGGCCGAGCTCGACGTCGAGATCGGCCAGGAAGACGAGAGCCAGGAGGACGAGGACGGCGAGGACGACGACAAGGCCGATGGCGAGCAGCCGGAGGAGCAGGGCCGCGAGGGCGAACAGGTCAGCGCCGAGGCCGATGACAGCGACAGCGACCCCGAGAGCGGCGACGAGACCGATGCCGAGGGCGCCCAGCAGGAGGAGTCGGCCGACGACGATTCCGACGAGTTCTCGACCGAGGACACCGAGTCGCCGGGCCAGCCCTGGCGCGACGACCAGACTGGCGCGCTGGACCCGAACGGGCTGAACTATAAGGCCTTCACCACCCAGTTCGACGAGATGGTGGCGGCCGAGGACCTGTGCGACGCCGACGAGCTGTCGCGGCTGCGGCTGATGCTGGACCAGCAGCTGCAGCACCTGCAGGGCGTGATCGCCAAGCTGGCCAACCGGCTGCAGCGCAAGCTGATGGCCAAGCAGACCCGGTCCTGGGACTTCGACCTGGAGGAGGGCATCCTCGATGCCGCCCGCCTGGCCCGCGTGGTGATCAACCCGCTGACGCCGCTGTCCTTCAAGATGGAGCAGGACACCGACTTCCGCGACACGGTCGTGACCCTGCTGATCGACAATTCCGGGTCGATGCGCGGCCGGCCGATCACCATCGCCGCGATTGCGGCCGACATCCTGGCGCGGACGCTGGAGCGCTGCGGCGTGAAGGTCGAGATCCTCGGCTTCACCACCCGCGCCTGGAAGGGCGGCATGGCGCGCGAGCGCTGGATCCAGCAGAGCAAGCCGCAGAATCCCGGCCGGCTGAACGACCTGCGCCACATCGTCTACAAATCCGCCGACGCGCCCTGGCGCCGGGCCCGCAAGAACCTCGGCCTGATGCTGCGCGAGGGCGTGCTGAAGGAGAACATCGACGGCGAGGCGCTGCTGTGGGCCCACAACCGCATCGTCGGGCGGCAGGAGCAGCGGCGCATCCTGATGGTGATCTCCGATGGTGCCCCGGTCGACGATTCGACGCTGTCCGTCAACCCCGGCAACTATCTCGAGCGGCACCTGAAGCAGGTGATCGAGTATATCGAGCGCTGGTCGCCGGTGGAGCTGGTGGCGATCGGCATCGGCCATGACGTGACCCGCTACTATCGCCGCGCCGTCACCATCGTCGACGCCGAGCAGCTGGGCGGCACCATGATCGACAAGCTGGCCGAGCTGTTCGACGAGGAGCCGAAGAAGGCCGCCACGATGCGCCGGGCGAGCTGAGATCAGCCGGCTCACGCCGAATCGCCCTGCCTTCGCCGCGGCAACTCCACATCATTGCCATAATAAAAGTGCTCTAATCGCATCGAGAAAAACACGGTATGATCCTTCCGATCGGGGAAGACGTTCGCGGCATTGCCGCGATGTCGCCCTCGTGGATTGGCGTTGTTCGGAAATCGGACGGTTCGACTAGCGGCGTATTTTCCTGTTCTAGGATATTTTGGAGCGCAGGAATGCCGGTACACCATGATCGACTTGCGGGCGGCACGCAGGCGGCGGTTGGTTTCGATCCGGCGAACCACGCGAAGGGGTCGATCGCGTGACCGCGGGCGCGCAGGTGATCCTCAGGACCGTGCAGCGGATCTATGATGCCGCGATGGAGCCGGAGGAGTGGCCGCAGTGCCTCGACGCCGTGCGCGACCTGGTCGGCGGCTCGCATGCCGTGTTCACCATGAACGGCCTCGACGGCGTCCAGCTCTCCACCTGCTCCCGGATGGATGCGCGGCAGCATGGCGACCGCTGCGACCAGATCCTGCACAGCGATTTCTGGGCCGAGCAGATGCAGCGCTTCCCGGCCGGAGCCGCCCGCACCCAGTCGTCCCTGGTGCCGGTCCAGGACTATGAGCGGACGGATTTCTACCAGCAGCTGATCCGGCCGATCGGCGGCGGCCTGGCGGCGGTGGCGGTGCCGTGGCGTGGCTCATCCGGCTGGTCCGCCGTCCGCATCTGCCGGCCGCTGGACGAGCGCGATTTCGGCGCCGAGGAGCTCAACCGGCTGCAGGCCCTGGTGCCGCATCTGGCCAAGGCCGGCAAGCTGAACCGCCGCCTGGCCGGGATCGACCCGCGCGCGACCGGCGCCCTGGCCGCGATCGACGCGCTGGGCCTCGGCCTGATCCTGCTGAACCGGCACGGCCGGCCGGTCTATCGCAGCGAGCGGGCCGAGGCGGTGATCGCGGAGCGCGACGGGCTGCTGGCCGACGCCTACGGCCTCGCCACCACCCTGCCGGCCCAGACCCGGGCGCTGCACCAGGCGATCGCCGCGGCGATGCTGCTGGCCGGCGGGCCGGACACGGCCGATGACGCGCTGAGCCATGCCGCCGCCGTGATGCTGCGCATCCCGGTGTCGCGCCGGCCGCCGAACGGGCCCCTGATCCTGACCGTCATCCCGGCCCCCACGCCCGACCGCGGCACGGTCCCCGGCGAACCGGGCGCCGTGGCGGTGCTGATCTCCGACCCCGACCGCCGCTGCCGCATCGACACCGCCGGCCTGGCCGGCGCCTATGGCCTGACCCGGCGCGAATCCGACCTGGCGGCGCTGATCGCCAGCGGCCTCGGCCCGGCGGAGGCCGCCGAAAGCCTGGGCATCTCGGTCGGCACCGCCCGCCATTATCTGAAGCAGGTGTTCGAGAAGACCGAGACGCACCGGCAGGCCGAGCTGGTGCGCCTGCTGCTGCACAGCTTCGCCGCCCCCGACCTCGGCGCCGCGACGGAACGCTGAGCGGCCGACAGCTTGACCGGCCGGCCGGGATCGGGCTTTGCTGCGCCTCCCCGATTCAGGAGACACCCGATGCCGACCCCGGAGCCTGCGCCGGTGCTGGAGACCGACCGGCTGATCCTGCGCCTGCCCCGAGCCGAGGATTTCGACAGCTGGGCCGAGTTGATGGCCGACCCGGAGGCCGCCCGCTTCATCGGCGGGGTGCAGCTGCGCACCGTGGTCTGGCGCGGCTTCCTCACCATGGCCGGCGCTTGGACGATCCAGGGCTTCGCCAACTTCTCGGTGATCGAGAAGGCGACCGGGCGCTGGATCGGCCGCCTCGGCCCCTGGCAGCCCGAGGGCTGGCCGGGCACCGAGATCGGCTGGACCCTGTGCCGCGCCGCCTGGGGCAAGGGCTATGCCACCGAAGGCGCCGCGGCCACGATCGACTGGGCCTTCGATCATCTCGGCTGGACCGAGGTGATCCATTGCATCGCGCCGGAGAACGAGCCGTCCAAGTCGGTGGCGCGCCGGCTCGGCTCACGCTTTCGCGGCCTGAACCGGCTGCCGGCGCCGATCGACACCAAGATCGAGATCTGGGGCCAGAGCCGGGAAGACTGGCGGGGCCGGGCTCGCTAAGGCGGTGCGACGGCCTTGCTCAGGCGGCGGGTGGTCGGCGCGAAGCCGGCTGCCTCGTAGCAGGCGACGGCCCCGGCGTTGAACTCCCAGACGCCGAGCTCGAGGCTGCCGATGCTGCGGCCGCGGGCCCAGTCCTCGGCGCGGCGCAGCAGCAGCCCGGCGATGCCGCGGCGGCGATGGCACGGCAGCACCACCAGGTTGTCGATCTCGGCAATGCGGCGCTCCGGCCGGACCGGATTGGCCGGGATCACCTTCTCGGCCAACGTGGCCAGGCCGGCCAGGGCGCCGTGGTCCTCGGCGACCAGGATGGTGGTGCCGGGACCTTCGATCAGGCCGGCGATCAGCTCCGGGCTGCGCGCCGGGCCCGCCGGCTCGACGAAGATGTCGGGCCGGACCTCGCGGTGGAAGCGGTCGAGCTCGGCGAACAGGACGCAAAGCGCCGGGTGCTCGTCAGGACGGGCCGGGCGGATGATGAGCATGTCGGGTCTCCTGGTGGCGCCGCGCGGCCCCGGAGACCCCATATGGAAATGCCGCCGGAACCGGCGGCATGGAATGGGCATGAAAGATTGTCCCCGCCGCCTCAGAAGGGCGGGGCACCGTATCGCGGAGCGGGGCGAGGACGACGGGTCATGCCGGCAGGCTATCGGCGGGCCGGGCCGCGGTCAACCGCGCGGCCGGGCCAGCGCTTCGGCGATGGCGGCGGCCGCCTGGTCCGGGGTCTGGGCGGAATTGTCGAGGACGAGGTCGGAGAAGGCGGGGCCGGCATAGCCTTCCGCATACATCTCGACGATCCGGGCGCGCTCCGCCGCCGACAGCGTCCGGCTGCCGCGATCGGCCAGCGCCACGTCGATCGGCGGCGCCAGCGTAACCACGAACAGTCGCGCCCCGCACCGGCCCGCCGCCACGGCCAGGCGGGCGTGATCCTGCGGCCGCAACGGATGGGCGATCACCAAATCGTTCTTGGCGGCGGCGATCAGCGCCTCGATCCTGGCCAGGCCGGCAGCGATGCGGGTGTTGAGGCCGGCGCCGTCCGGCGCGTCGTGGTCGTCGCCGTCGACGAAGGCAGTGCCAGGCAGCAGGCCGGCCAGGCGCCGGCCGACCGTCGACTTGCCGGCATTGATCGGCCCGTTGATGCAGATGATGTCCATGGCCTGTCGCCCATCCATTGCCGCCTCCGTCTTACTCGCCGCCGACCCGACGGCCAATTGCCTTGAGAATGCCCCCGAGATCCGGTACCGCGAGGACAGCGCCACGGGGATGCGGATGATCGGGGTTTTCGATTCGGGACATGGCGGGCTGACGGTGCTGCAGGCGCTGACCCGGCACCTGCCGCAGCAGCGCTTCCTCTATCTCGGCGACCACGGCCACGCCCCCTACGGCAACCGCGAGCCGGAGGAGATCTACCGCCTGACCGTGGCGGCGGTGGAGCGGCTGTTCGGCCTGGGCTGCCGGCTGGTGGTCCTGGCCTGCAACACCGCCGCGGCCACCGGGCTGCGCCGGCTGCAGCAGAGCTGGCTGCCGCAGCACCATCCCGACCGGCGGGTGATCGGCGTGCTGGTGCCGATGGTGGAGGCGATCACCGGCGTGCCCTGGATGGCCGACATCCGCACCGGCCGGCATCGCGGCGAGCCGCGCACCGTCGCCATCTTCGCCACCCGCCACACGGTCCGGACCGGCGCCTTCGTCGAGGAGATCGGCAAGCGGGCGCCCGAGATCACGGTGGTGCAGCAGGCCTGCCCGGTGCTGGTGACGCTGATCGAGCGGGCGGCGCCGGAGGCGGTGCTGCGCCGCGCCGTGCGGCGCTACGCGGCGCTGCTGATGCGGCAGCTGCGGGGTGTGCCGCCGGATGCGGTGATCCTGGGCTGCACCCATTACCCGCTGGTCGCCGACCTGTTCGCCGCGGCGCTGCCGCCGGGCGTCGAGATGCTGTCCCAGCCCGACATCACGGCGCGCAGCCTGAAGGCCTATCTGCAGCGCCACCCCGAATTCGACACCGCCGGCGGGGCCGAGGCATCGCCGCTGTTCTTCACCACCGGGGATGCCGAGCTGGTCACCGCCCTCGCCACCCGTTTCCACGGCCGTCCGGCACCGTTCCGGCCGATCGGCACGGAGGCGCTGGCCGAGACACGGTAGGGTCGCACCCGAGAATAAACACACCAAGGGCAATTCCTTTATTGTCATTGCCGGGCTTGACCCGGCAATCCAGAAGATGTCGATAGCCTCTGGATGCCCGGGTCAAGCCCGGGCATGACAGCTTTGGTTTAGTTATTGTTGGAAGTCGGCTAAATCGGTGCTGCGAGCTAGCCATTCGAAAAGAACCGGATCCCGGCTTCCCATGGGTTATCGCGCATCGACCGCAGGCGCGTCCGCCAGTCGCCATCGTGGATCTCGAGCTTGTGGCTGTCGGGATCGAGGAAATAGACCGACGGCCCTTCGGTCTGGTTGATGCGCCAGATCGGAGCGCCGTGGTCGACCAGCCTTTTCGCGCAGGCGTCGAAATCGGCGACACTGAAGGCTATGTGCGTGTAGTCGGGATGGGGTGACGACCGCGTCTTCTCGTCGACGCTGAGGCAGAGCCAGAGATCCCCGGCCAGCAGATAGGCACCCCGGCTCCATTTCGCCAAAGGCTTCAGCCCCAGCACATCGACATAGAACCGGAACGATCTCTCGACATCGCTGATCGCCAGGGTGATGTGATTGATGCCGGTGACCATCGGCGCCTCTCCTCCCCGCCACACGCCTGGGACACTATCGGGAATAGGCCAGCTCAAGTCCCGGCTCCAGCCACTCCATCGCCACCAGCCGCCCGGTGCCGGACAGGGTGATGTAGGTGGTCCTCCGCTCCGGCCCGCCGAAGCAGATGTTGGTCACGATCGGGTCGTCCGGCAGCATCACCTGGTCCAGCACGGCGCCGTCCGGGGCGATCACGGTGATGCAGCCGGTGATCAGCGTGGCGACGCAGATGTTGCCCCGGACGTCAGGCACTGCTCTCCCCATCGGGTTCGGCCGGACCCGGCCACGGCGTTCCTGTTTTCGCACGATAGCGCCGCCGCCGGTCCCGTCCAGGCCGATCCGGCGGCGTCAGACCAGGCCGCCATTGGCGCGCAGGACCTGGCCGTTGACCCAGCCGCCATCCGGGCCAGCCAGGAAGGACACCGCCGCGGCGACGTCCTGCGGCGTGCCTAGCCGCTCCAGCGGGGCGGCCTTGGCAAGGCGTTCGACCAGCTCCGGCGACTTGCCGTGGAAGAACAGCTCGGTGCCGACCGGGCCCGGGGCCACGGCGTTGACGGTGATGCTGCGGCCACGCAGCTCCTTCGCCAGGATGCCGGTCAGCGTCTCCACGGCCGCCTTCGTCGCGGTGTAGATGCCATAGGTTTCCAGCCTGGTGCCGACCACGCTGGTCGAGATGCTGACGATCCGGCCGCCGTCGCGCAGCCGCCTGGCGGCCTCGCGCAGCACGTTGAAAGTGCCCTTCAGGTTGATCGCGACCGTCTTGTCGAACAGCGCGTCGTCGGCGTCGGCGATCCGCGCCAGCTGCATGATGCCGGCATTGTTCACCACCACGTCGACACCGCCGAAGGCGGTCTCGGCCGCCTCGAACATGCGGCGCACCGCGGCCGGGTCGGCGACGTCGGCCTGGGCGGTCAGGGCGCGGCCGCCCGCCTGCTCGATGCTTTGGGCCAGGGCCTCGGCGGCCTCGGCATTGCCGGCATAGTTGACGACGACGGTGAAGCCGTCCCGGGCGAGGCGCTCGGCGATCGCGGCGCCGATGCCGCGCGAGGCGCCGCTGACGATCGCGACCTTGTTGGGCGCGACCTTGCTGCTCCGTTCGCTCATCTTTTCCTCCAAACCCGACATCGTGTCGGTGAAGAAAAGATGGATCTTATCCGCTTCCGGATAATCTGGTTTTATCCGGCATCATCGTTCGGAATTCGGGAACAAATCCCATGGACCGGCTGGATGCGATGCGGCTGTTCCTGCGGGTGGTCGAACGCCGCAGCTTCTCGCTCGCGGCACAGGATCTCGGCCTGCCGCGCTCGACCGCCACCGAAGGGGTCAAGCAGCTGGAGGCGCGACTGGGCGTGCGGCTGCTGCAGCGGACCACCCGGCAGGTCAGCCCGACCCTGGACGGCGAGGCCTATTACCAGCGCTGCCTGTCGATCCTGGCCGATATCGAGGAGGCCGAGTCCGCCTTCACCGGCGCCAAGCCCAAGGGGCTGCTGCGGGTGAACGTGCACGGCATCCTGGCCCGGTCCTTCATGATGCCGGGCCTGCCGCGGTTCCTGGAGGAATACCCGGACATCCGGCTGCATTTCGGCGAGGGCGACCGCTTCATCGACCTGGTGCGCGAAGGCGTGGACTGCGTGCTGCGGGTCGGGCAGCCCGCCGACAGCACGCTGATCGGGCGGCGGATCGCGGTGCTGGCGGAAGGCACCTTCGCCAGCCCGGCCTATCTGCAGCGGTTCGGCACGCCGCGGATGCCGGACGACCTCGACGGCCACCGCATGGTCGGCTTTCTGTCCTCCGCCACCGGCGCGCTGCTGCCGCTGGAGTTCACGGTCGACGGTGCCCGGCACGACGTCACGCTGCCGGTGACGGTGTCGGCGGCGGGCGCCGAGATCTACTTCGCCGCCGGCCGGCTGGGGCTGGGGCTGATCCAGCTGCCGCGCTACCGGCTGCTCGAGGACATGGCGGCCGGCACCATGGTCGAGGTGCTGGCCGGCACGCCGCCCGCCCCGGCGCCGGTCTATGTGCTGTATCCGCACAGCCGGCAGCTGTCGCCGCGGGTTCGGGTGTTCATCGACTGGCTGGCGGCGGAGTTCGCGGCCCGCCTGCCGTCGGCCGAGGGCGGCTAGGGACGTCGGAGGCGGCTTACGCCGCCTCCTCCTGGCCATCGATCAGCCCCATCGCCTGGTGCTCGAACAGCTCGCGGTAATGGCCGCCCTCGCGCTTCACCAGCTCGGCATGGGTGCCTTGCTCGACGATCCGGCCGCGGTCGAACACCAGGATGCGGTCGACCTTCTGCACTGTCGACAGCCGGTGCGCGACGATGATCGTGGTGCGGCCGACGATCAGCTTCTCCACCGCCGCCTGGATCAGCGATTCCGACACGCTGTCCAGGCTGGACGTCGCCTCGTCCAGGATCAGGACCGGGGCGTCCGCCAGGATGGCACGGGCCAGTGCGACGCGCTGACGCTCGCCGCCCGACAGCTTCACCCCGCGCTCGCCGACCATCGTGTCGTAACCCTGCGGCAGGCGGGCGATGAAGTCATGGGCATAGGCCTGCGTCGCCGCGTCGACGATCTGCTCCATCGTCGCGTCGGGCCGGCCATAGGCGATGTTCTCCGCCAGCGAGCGGTGGAACAGCACCGGCTCCTGCGGCACCAGG
The DNA here is from genome assembly GCF_052113205.1 of Inquilinus sp. YAF38. NCBI lineage: Bacteria > Pseudomonadati > Pseudomonadota > Alphaproteobacteria > Rhodospirillales > Rhodospirillaceae > Inquilinus > Inquilinus sp. YAF38. The sequence continues at coordinate 13,102 of NZ_JBFRCU010000126.1, forward strand.
GCGATCTGGCGGCGCAGGCTCTCCTGCGTCACCCCGGCGATGTCCTGGCCGTCGATGCGGATGGCGCCGCCGTTCAGATCGTACAGGCGCTGCACCAGCTTGACGAAGGTGCTCTTGCCGCTGCCGGAATGGCCGACCAGGCCGATCCGCTCGCCCGGGGCGATGGCCAGGGTGAAGCCGTCATAGATCGGCTGCTTCTGCCCCTGATAGCGGAAGGTGACGGCGTCGAAGTCGATCCGTCCGGCCTCGACCTTGATCTCCGGCGCTGCCGGCCGGTCCTCGACCCCGAGCGGCTGGTCCATGAAGTCGACCAGCTCCTCCATGTCGTTGACCGCACGCTGCAGGTTGCGGACATGCATGCCGACGCCGCGCAGATAGCCGTGGATCAGGGCGTAAGTGCCGAGGATGTAGGTGATGTCGCCCGGCGTCGCCATGCCGCGGCCCCACAGCCACAGGCCGATGCCCAGCACCATGCCGTTCAGCCCCACCATCAGCAGGTTCTGGGTGGTGCCGGAATTGGTGCCGCGATGCCAGGTGCGGATGGTGCGCTGGCGCCAGATCTCGACCGTGCGGGCGATGAAGCTGTCCTCGCGGCGCTCGGCGCCGAAGGTCTTGACCACGGCGTTGCAGCCGATCGAATCCGCCAGGTTGCCGCCGAGCTTCGAGTCCATCTCGTTGGCCAGCCGCGCCGCCGGGGCCACGTAGCGCAGCACCAGCACCAGGCTGACCAGCAGGAACACGGCGACGCCCGCCGCCACCGCGGCCCCCATCAGCGGCCAGCGCGCCGCCAAGAGCGCGGTGGCGCCGAGCAGGATCAGGATCGAGGGCAGCAGTTCGACCAGGATCACGTCGTTCAGCAGGTCCATCGCCCAGGTGCCGCGGTTGATCTTGCGCACCGTGGCACCGGCGAAGGCGTTGGCGTGCCAGTCGGTGGAGAAGCGCTGGACGCGCCAGAACGCCTCCTGCGTCATCGCCTGCATGACCCGCGTGGTGAGCCGGATGATGGCGCGGAACACCGTGTCGCGCAGCGCCACATAGACGATGCCGAGGGCGACGATGGTCAGCAGCGCCTGCAGCGCCGCGTCGTAACCGCCGGGGCCGGAGGCGATGGCGTCGACCATATGGCCGGCGAACACCGGCAGCACGACGTCGATGCCGGTTGAGGCCACCACGCCGCCGATACCCACCGCGATCTGCAGTGGATGGCGGCGCCAATGGCCGTAGCTGAAGCGCAGCACGCGCAGCAGAGGATTCTGGTTGGTGGTCTGGTCTTTGGTGGTCTGGTCTGGCGCCACGGTCGTTCCGACACCGCCGAAGCGGCATCCTCCCGGCTGAACGGTTCAGGCGAGTCGGCGAGGGCGAGGGCCCGGCACCGACGGCGATCTGAGGGTTTCGAGTGGGGCGCCCGGGCGGTACAGGCCCGTTGGGCGTCCTCGGCGGGATCCGGAGGCCCCCGGGGCCAAACCAGCCGGGAGCGCGGAAGCGGACCTACCTAGTGACGGAGGTCCGGGGAGCTGACGATGCGTGGCGATGTCACTGCAACTCCCCTCTGCCGTTTTTGTGGATGCCGTTCAACCCGCCGCGACCGACGGGAGGTTCTTGATACCAGCGACAGAATGTTTCAGCAAGTCGCGATGGGAAGATTATCGGGCTGATGTGGATTAGAGACGAAAAAGGACCGCTCACGCGGCCCTTTCCGGATGGATCGGCAAAAGAGAAAACTGGTGCTTACGGCTTCTTCGGCTTGACCGCCGGAGCCGCCGCCTTGTCGGCAGGCGCCGCCGCCGTCTGGGTCTTCGACCCGACCTCGTTGTAGCGGGTGTGCAGCTGCTCGTAGGTCTTGTTCAGATACTCGTCGAGCTGCTGCGGCGTGTACTTGACCACCTCGGCGAACTGATCCTGGCGCGCCAGGCAATAGGCCGCCTGCGTCATCCGCTGCATGCGCTGCGATTCGTCGTTCGCCATCTTGGTGCGATAGGTGTCGAACAGACGCTGGCCGTTGCCCTTGCCGTACTTGCCAAGCAGCCGGCCGAGCTTGTCCTGGGTCTCCAGGATGCGGTCGTCGTTGTTGACCACCCACTGGCTGAAGGTCCGGAAGATGATCGGATCCTTGAATTCTTCCTTGCAGCTCAGCCCGGTGACCATCATCTCGGTCTGCAACTTGACCAGCAGGTCGTAGCGCACCTCGGTCGGCGTCAACTGTGCCTTCGCCGGCAGGTTCACCGGCTGGTAGTTGCCGACATCGGGGAACAGCCCCCCCGTCTGTGGCTTCGGCGGCGGTGCCTCCTGGCAAGCCGCCAACGCCATGGCGGCCAATGCGGCCACCGCAAAACCCTTCATCATCCTCATCGGTACCCCCGCAGATCCATCGCCCGCACTTTAGCGCAGAAGCCCCGCCGACAGAATTCGAAATGCTCCGCCGCACCGGCCGGGCTCACAACGTGCTTCAACTCGAACCCATATCCCATTGTGATGCATCAGTAAAGCGTGATCAGTCCTGGCTCAGCTCCAGTGCCTCGGCACCAAGCTCGGTGAGCTGCCAGGACGGATCGGCGGCATCGGGGTCGAGACAGGCGACCAGCTTGGCCCGGCCGGTCTCTCGCAGGGTGGCGCGCACCCGCCACAGCGGCAGGCCGGCGGCCTCGGCCAACCCTGCCGCGGTATGCGGGACGGCGAGCAGGGTGAGGCTACGCTTCGCCACCTCGGTCAGCGTGCCGTCCGGGTTGATGCAGGCCATGGACCCGGATCAGCCCTTCACCTCGGTCTCGCAATACCAGAAGTCGGTATAGGCATAGCCGCCCTTGGCCCGGGCGTCGGCATCCTCGATCGTGCGCGGCGCCGGCACGATCACCTTGCCGCCGGGGCGCCAGTCGGCCGGGGTCGCGACCTTGTGCTTGTCGGTGGTCTGCAGCGCGTCGACCAGGCGCAGGATCTCGTCGATGTTCCGGCCGGTGGTCAGCGGATAGTAGATCATCGCCCGCACCACCCCGGTCGGATCGATGACGAAGACGCAGCGGCTGGTCTCGGTGCCCGACTGCTCCGGCATGATCATGCCGTACAGCGTCGCCACCTTGCGGTCGCCGTCGGCGATCACCGGAAACGGGATCTTCGTGCCGAACAGCTCCTCGATCCGCTTAGTCCAGGCCAGATGGGCATAGATGCTGTCGATCGACAGGCCCAGCAGTTCGACCCCGCGCTCCTTCAGCGCCGGGGCGATCCGGGCAAAGGCGACGAATTCGGTGGTGCAGACCGGGGTAAAGTCGGCCGGGTGCGAGAACAGCACGACCCAGCTGCCGCGGAAATCCTCGAGCGCCAAGCGCCCATGGGTGGTCTCGGCTTCGAAGGGCGGGGCCATCTGCCCGAGGCGGGGCAGGCTGGGCAGGGGGGAGGTTTCGGTCATGGCGGGACTCACTGCTGACGGCGGTGACGGCGACGTGAGCGGAGGATAATCCAGCCGGGCCGCCAGGGCCAACCGGCTGGTCCCGATGGCGGGGCGCGGTATAAGCT
>NZ_JBFRCU010000127.1:0-16446 GCF_052113205.1 Inquilinus sp. YAF38
CGCATGAACAGGGCGATCAGCCCGTCCAGGATCAGCAGGGTCATGGCCAGCGCGAAGACCCAAGGCCGCAGGTCGATCTCGGCCGGGGCCTCGTAGCCCGCCACCGACACGCCCGGCGGCAGGGCCGGCATCGGCTCCAGGCTGGCCACGGCCGAGCCGAGATTGAGGGCGCGGCGGTTGTCCTCGGTGCCGTAGAAGCCGGGCGGATGCTCCGGCCCCGGCACGGTGCCGGCGAAGGCCGGGCCGGCGATCGGCAGGGCCAGCGGCGGCGGCGGCACCAGCCGGCCGAGCCCGTCCAGCAGCTTGACCGGCGCCAGGCTGGCCTGGCCGCTGTCGCCGCCGACGCCGCTGCCCAGCGCCACCACGCGGCGCAGCATGTCGACGAACAGGCCGGAGAAGGCGAGGCTCGACCAGCCCGGCCCGGCCGTGGTGTGGATCAGCACCAGCCAGCCGCGGCCGCGCTTCTCGGCGGTGACGATCGGCGTGCCGTCGGTCAGCCGGGCCCAGGTCTTGTCGGCCAGGTCGGGCGACGGGTCGGCCAGCACCTGGCGCTGGATGCGCACATCGGCCGGGATGGCCAGGCCCTGGAACGGGCTGGTGGCGTCGAACGGCGCCAGCGGCATCGGCTCGGTCCAGGACATCGCGCCGGACAGGGTGCGGTCGCCGAAGCGCAGCGGCACCGGTACCAGCGGGTCCGGATTGGCCGCCAGGATCGGCCCGGCGAAGCGGATCAGCGCGCCGCCGCTTTCCATCCAGCGCTCCGCCGCCTGGCGGTCGGCGTCGGAGGACAGGGTGCCGTCGGGCACCAGCAGGGCGGCCAGCCGGTCGGTCGGCTGGGTGCCGCCCAGCAGGTCGGCAATGCTGCCGCGGCGGATCTCGGCGAAGGGCTCCAGCGCCCGCTGCAGATAGTAGTTTTCGGTCAGCAGCGGCTGGGCCCGGGCGGTATCCTGCGGCGCGGCCAGGCCGACCGGCCGGCGGCGCCACCGCTCATCGACCAGCACGGTGGCGCCGGCCGTGGTCTCGCCCTCGATCGACACCGCGGCGATGGCGTTGCGCGCGGTCGACGGCAGTTCGAACCGGGCCTCGGCCTGGCGCTGCCCGGCGGGGAAGCGGATTTCGGTGCGGGCCAGCGGGCGGCCGTCCTCGGCCGTGGCGCGCAGCACCAGCGGCACGTCGCCGACGGCCGCGGCGCGCTTCACCGGCACGGTCAGGGCGGTGTCGGCCACCTGCGGCGTGCCGACCAGATGCGCCAGGTCGAAGGCCTGCGGGGTCAGCACCTCCAGGCTGCCGAAGCGCTGCAGCCGGGCGGCGAAGTCGCGCACTCCGTCCGCCTCTTTCTCCGTGGTGATGCCGTCGCTGGCCCAGACGACATGGGTCGATCCGGTCAGGCGCAGCGCATCGGCCGCCTTCAGCGCCGCCGCCCGGTCGGTCGGCCAGGGGCTGGGCGCCAGGTTGTCGATCAGGCCGCGCGCCTCGCCCGGGCGCAGCAGGCGGCTGGCCGCGACCGGCTCGCCCGGGGCGGTCGGCGCGGTGGCCAGCAGCACCACGTCTCGGCCCGCCCGCTCGGCTTTGTCGACGGCGGTGCGCAGGGCTTCCTGGCGCTGCGGCCAGCCCTTGCCGGCGGCCCAGCCATTGTCGACCACCAGCAGCACCGGGCCGCTGCCGGGCAGGGCGGAGCCGGGGTTCAGCACCGGATGAGCCAGGGCGACGATGATCAGCGCGGCCAGGACCAGGCGCAGCAGCATCAGCCACCACGGCATCCGCTCCGGCGTCTCCTCCTGCGTCTGCAGGCCCAGCAGCAGGCGGATCGCCGGGAAGCTCAGGCGTCGCGGCGCCGGCGGGGTGACCCGCAGCAGCCAGTAGATCACCGGCAGCAGGATCAGCGCCGCCAGGATGGCGGGCGCCAGGAAGACCAGGCCGGCGAGCGTCACCATCTGGCCCTGCCGGTCACGGCCCCTGACATCACGCCCCACAGGCTCAGCAGCGCCGCCTCGGCCGATCTGTCGGTGCGGTGCACGGCGAAGCTCCAGCCGGCGCGGCGGGCGATCGCCGCCAGCCCGTCCTGGTGCTCGGCCAGGCGCTCGCGATAGGCGTCGCGCACCGACCGCACCCGCGGGATCAGCGCCGATTCGACCTCCTCGATGCCCTCGAAGCGGATGCGGCCCTCGAAGGGCAGCGTCGCCTCGGCCGGGTCGAGCACCTGCAGGATATGGCCGCGCACGCCGCGGGCGGCATAGGCGGCGACCGAGGCGCCGAACTCGTCGAGCGGGGCCAGGCAGTCGCCCAGCAGCACCATGGCGGAATGGCGCGGCACCCGCAGCTCCCACGGCACCGCCTTGCCGGAATCATCCAGCGTGCCACGGTCCAGCGCCACGGCCAAGCGCAGCAGGCTGGCCCGGCCGGTCGCCGGCGGCGTGTCGCCGCCGATCAGCGCCACCCGCTCGCCCGCTCGGTTCAAGAGCGAGGCCAGCGCCAGCAGCAGCACCTCGGCGCGCTCGCGCTTGGTCGGCAGCGACCGGTCGGAACGGTAGTCCATCGACGGCGAGGCGTCGCGCCACAGCCAGGCGGTCTGCACCGCGGCCCATTCGGTCTCGCGCTGGAACAGGCCTTCGGACTTGCCGGACTGGCGCCAGTCGATCCGGCCGATCGGCTCGCCGGCCTGGTAGCGGCGGAACTGCCAGAAGCTTTCGCCGACGCCGACCCGGCGGCGGCCGTGCACGCCCTGGGCCACGGTCGAGGCGACGCGGTCGGCGGCGATCAGCAGCGGCGGCAGCGTTGCCGCCAGCGCATCGGCGGCCTTGCGCCGCTGGGCGCCGGTCAGGGGGGATGAGCCGTCCGCCACCTCGGCCTCAGCCCAGGCGCGCGACCAGGCGCTCGACGACGTCGGCGATGGTGGCGCCATCGGCCCGGGCGGCGAAGGTCAGGGCCATGCGGTGCTGCAGGATCGGGCGGGCCAAAGCGGCGACGTCGTCGACCGAGGGCGAGGTCCGGCCGGTCAGGATGGCGCGGGCGCGGCAGGCCAGCATCAGCGACTGGCTGGCGCGCGGGCCGGGGCCCCAGCCGACCATGCGCTGCACCTCCGGCAGGTCGGTCGAATCGGGGCGGGCGGCGCGGACCAGCGACAGGATCGCCTCCAGCACCGTTTCGCCGACCGGCAGCCGGCGCACCAGGCGCTGGGTCCGCTGCAGCGTGTCGGCGCTGATCACCGCCTCGATCTGGGCCTCGTGCACGCCGGTGGTGGCCAGCAGCATCCGCCGCTCCGCCGCCAGGTCGGGATAGCCGACATCGACCTGCATCAGGAAGCGGTCCAGCTGCGCTTCGGGCAGGGGATAGGTGCCCTCCTGCTCCAGCGGGTTCTGGGTGGCCAGGACGTGGAACGGCTCGGGCAGCGGCAGATAGCGGCCGGCGATCGACACCCGGTGCTCCTGCATCGCCTGCAGCAGCGCCGACTGGGTGCGCGGGCTGGCGCGGTTGATCTCGTCGGCCATCAAGAGCTGGCTGAACACCGGGCCGGGAATGAAGCGGAAGCTGCGGCGGCCGGTCTCGCTCTCCTCCAGCACCTCGGAGCCGAGGATGTCGGCCGGCATCAGGTCCGGCGTGCACTGCACCCGCCGCTCCTCGAGGCCCAGCACGGTGCCCAGCGTCTCGACCAGCCGGGTCTTGGCCAGGCCGGGCAGGCCGACCAGCAGGACATGGCCGCCGGCCAGGATCGTCACGAGGCTCTGGTCGATCACCTCTTGCTGGCCGAAGATGACCCGGCCGATCATGCTGCGGACGGCACCCAGCCGCTCCACCGCCGCATCGATATCGGCGGGCGTGGCCGGGGTGTCGAGCTCGGTCGGGACGGTCGTTTGCATCGGCGTGCCGCTCTGTGAACTGACGGATCTATTGCAAGAGTATGGCGGAATTGAGCGACGGCGAGTCCAAGAAAACGCAACCGGCCCGGGCGCAGTCTGACGCAGGTGCGATGAAGGCTGCCTTGGCGGCAGCCCGACGAAGCCCGACGGCGCAGGACGAGGCCTACGACATCCGCATCGGCCGCGACGGCACCTGGTATTATCACGGCAGCCCGATCCGCCGCCTGCCCCTGGTCAAGCTGTTCGCCACCGTGCTGCGGCGCGATGCGGCCGGCGACTACTGGCTGATCACTCCGGCGGAGCGCGGGCGCATTAAGGTCGACGACGCGCCCTTCGTCGCCGTGGCGGTCGAGGTCTCGGGGACGGGCGAGGACCAGGTCCTGACCTTCCGCACCAATCTCGACGCGGTCCGCGAGGCCGGGCCGGAGCATCCGATCCGCGTCGCCTTCGCCCCCGGCACCGGCGAGCCGTCGCCCTATATCCGGATCGCGGAGGGGCTCGACGCGCTGCTGTCGCGCCCGGTTTTCTACGAGCTGGCCGAGATCGCCGTCGGCCATGACGGCCGGATGGGGGTCTGGAGCCACCGGACCTTCTTCCCGCTGGACCAGGCGTGAGCACCGAGTCGCCCGCGATCGTGGCCGATCTGGAGCGGCTGCGGCGCTACCGGCCGGTACTCTCCCGCGGCGACCACGACCTGAACCCGGACCTGAAGCCGCTGGCGAGCCTGCGGCCGGCGGCGGTGCTGGTGCCGATCGTCCGGCGGCCGGACGGCGACACCATCCTCCTGACCCTGCGCACGCCGCATCTGACCGCCCATGCCGGCCAGATCGCCTTTCCCGGCGGCGGCGTCGAGGCGGGCGACCCGGACCCGCTGTCAGCGGCGCTGCGCGAGACCGAGGAGGAGATCGGCCTGCCGCGGCACAAGGTCGAGATCGTCGGCCGGCTCGACACCTATGTCAGCCGCACCGGCTTCGAGATCCAGCCCTTCATCGGCCTGCTGACGCCGCCCCTGGAAACCGCGCCCGACCCGTTCGAGGTGGCCGAGATCTTCGAGGTGCCGCTGGCCTTCATCCTGGCCCCGACCAACCCGAAGCTGCACCGCATCACCGTGCAGGGGGTGGAGCGGCAATACTATGCCTTCCCCTATCGCGACCGCTATGTCTGGGGCGTGACCGCGGGCATCCTGAGGAATCTCCGCGACGTGCTGCTCGGGACCGCCGAATGACGACACCCTATCGCCTGTCGCCGCTGCCCGGCTGGGCCACCGATGCCGCCGCCCGGGCGGTGATCAACGCCCTGTCGATCCCCGGCTTCGACCCGCGCTTCGTCGGCGGCTGCGTCCGCAACGCGCTGCTCGGCCGCGATGCCGCGGATGTCGACATCGCCACGCCGCTCAAGCCCGAGGCGGTGATGGTGGCACTGCACAATGCCGGGCTCGGCGTGATCCCGACCGGGCTGCAGCACGGCACGGTCACCGCCCGGTCGCATGGCAAGAGCTTTGAGATCACCACCCTCCGCGTCGATGTCGAGACCGACGGCCGGCACGCGGTGGTCGAGTTCACCGCCGATTGGCGGGCCGACGCCGCGCGGCGCGACTTCACCATGAACGCGCTGTCGGTCGATGCCGAAGGCGCGGTGCACGACTATTTCGGCGGGGTGGCGGACGCCCTGGCCGGCCGGGTCCGCTTCGTCGGCGACCCGGCGCAGCGCATCGCCGAGGACGCGTTGCGCATCCTGCGCTTCTTCCGCTTTCACGCCCATTACGGCCAGGGCGAGCTCGACCCGGCGGCGCTGGCCGCCTGCGCCGCCGCGTCCGGCCACCTCGACCGGTTGTCGGGCGAGCGGGTGCGGGCCGAGCTGCTGAAGCTGCTGGCTGCGCCTGATCCGGTGCCGGTCTGGCGGGCGATGGTCGCGGCCGGCATCGCCCGGCACGTGATCGGCGAGGATGGCGACATCGCCCGGCTGCAGGGGTTGGTCCAGGTCGCCCCCGGCTCCGACCCCTTGCTGCGGCTGGCGGCCTTGCTGCGCGGCGAGGCGGCGGCGGTGGCGGCGCGGCTGAAGCTGTCGAATGACGAGCGCGACCGGCTGGTCGGGCTGCAGCAGAGCACGCTCGACAACGCGCCGGACGAGGTCGGGGTGCGGCTCCTCCTGTACCGGCACGGCCGGACCGGCGGTCGCGACCGGCTGCGCCTGGCCTGGGCCGCGGCGCCGAAGCGCTGGAGCTTCAAGCGCGCCCTGGCGGCGCTGGAGAAGGAGCATGTGCCGGCCCTGCCGGTGCGCGGCCGCGACGTGGTCGCCCTCGGCGTCTCCGGCCCCGCCGTCGGCCGGACCCTGGCCGAGATCGAGCGCTGGTGGATCAGCCAGGGCCTGCGCCCCGGCCGCGACGAAAGCCTCGGCCGGCTGCGTGAATTGGCCGGGGTTTGATTCCAGCGGCCTTTGCTATCGACTCTCCAGCCTTTTTTCGTCATGGCGAGGAGCGAAGCGACGTGGCCATCCAGAGATCGAGCCGCTGGATGGCCACGCCCCTGCGGGGCTCGCCATGACGGGTCAATATTTCGGGCCGTTGGTCTAAAAACCGCCAGGCTGACAAGGGGGGGAACGAAATGGGCGAGAAGACTGTCACGGCCGACGGCGTGGAGATCGCGACCGAGGCCTTCGGCGACCCGGCGCACCCGCCGGTGCTGCTGGTCATGGGCGCCATGGCCTCGATGCTGTGGTGGCCGGAAGGGTTCTGCCGGCGCCTGGCCGAGCGCGGCCGCCACGTGATCCGCTACGACAACCGCGACACCGGCCTGTCGACCTTATATCCGCCGGGCCAGCCGCCCTACGGCTTCGACGAGATGGCCGACGACGCCATCCGGGTGCTGGACGGATACGGGCTGGACCGGGCCCATCTCGTCGGCATGTCGCTCGGCGGCATGATCGCGCAGATCGCGGCGCTGGCGCATCCGGGCCGGGTCGCCTCGCTGACCGCGATCAGCACCTCGCCGGTCGGCACCGACACCTCGCACCTGCCGAAGACCACCGCGGCCTATATGGAACACGCGGCCACCGGCGAATCGGTCGATTGGACCGACCGGGCGCAGGTGATCGACTTCATGCGCCGCGACGCCCGCGCGATCTCCGGCACCGCCCATCCGCACGACGCGGATGCAGCCCGCCGGCTGATCGAGACCGATTACGATCGCGCGCGCAGCTTCATCAGCGCCACCAACCATTTCATGCTGAAGGGCAGCGACCGGTGGCGCGGCCGGCTGGGCGAGCTCCAGGCGCCGCTGCTGGTCATCCACGGCACCGCCGACCCGATCTTCCCGGTCGAGCACGGCGCCACGCTCGCCGCCGCCGTGCCGGGCGCCCGGCTGGTGCGGATCGATGGCGGCGGGCACGAGTTGCATCCCGCGGACTGGGAGACCTACCTGACCGCGATCGCCGAGCACACGGCGGCGTAGAGCAAGATCGGTTGGCGTTGAATCAGGCGGCTGTACCCGGGCCGAAATACGACGGGATGCCGAGCGTCTTCGCATTGCCTCTCCCGCCGGACGCGGGAGAGGCCGGGCGTCCGCAGGACGACCGGGTGAGGGCTGGCCCAGGCCTCGACAAAGAGCCCTCACCCGGAGCCGCTTCGCGTCTCCGACCTCTCCTGCAAGCGAGACCTTTTCAGATTTCTCTTTCGGCCGATGCCTTTGCCGGTCCCAAATGGCCCAAGAGACATTCTGAAAAGCTCTCGCAAGCGGGAGAGGCAACAGTCATCCGGCTCCGGCCCGACCTCAGGCCGACACGTTCTCGGTCGCCAGCTCGGCCCACAGCGCCTCCGGAATGTCCTGCCGCAGCAGCGCCAGGTTGCGGTCGACCTCCTCGGCCGATTGATGGCCGACGACGACGCTGGCCACGGCCGGGTGGCGCAGAGGGAACTGCAGCGCCGCCGCCGGCAGCGTCACGTCGTGGCGGCGGCACACCGCCTCGATCCGCCGGGTCTGCTCCAGCACCTCGGGCGTCGCCGGCTTATAGTGGTAACGCGCGCCCTCGATTGCGCCGGTGGCCAGGATGCCGGTGTTGAACGGCGCCGCCACCAGCACCGAGATTTCGCGCTTCACGCAATCGTCGAGGAACGGCACCGAATCCTGCTTCAGCAGGGTATAGCCGCCGGCCAGCATCATGCAGTCGAACGCGCCGGCCTCGGCGAAGCGCTGGCACACCTGCCAGTTGCTCACCCCGACGCCGATGGCGCCGACCACACCCTGTCGGCGCAGCTCCGCCAGCGCCGGGTACGCGCCGTCCATCGCCTCGGCGAATCGGGCCTCATAGGAATCGCCATGCAGGTCGGGGGTGACGTCGTGGATGAAGACGATGTCCAGCCGGTCGCGCTTCAGCTTGGCCAGGCTGCGCTCGACCGACCGCAGGATGCCGTCCCGTGTGTAGTCGAAGCGGTTCTGCCCGTCCTCGGTGGTCCGGCCGGCCTTGGTCGACAGCACATGCTCGTCGCGCGGCCGGTCCGCCAGCGCAGTGCCGAACCGGGTTTCGCTGACCCCGCCGGCATAGAGCGCGGCGGTGTCGAAATGGCGCAGGCCGCGGTCCCAGCAATGGTCGACCAGCGCGGCCACGGCGGCGTCGCCGATCGAGCTGAACAGGCTGCCGCCGCCGATGCCCAGGCGGGATACGCGCAGCGTGGTGCGGCCGACCGGGCGGCGCTCAACGGGATCGAACATGACTCTCCTCGGGGTGGCTCAGGCTGGGCTGATCCCCGATCTTGGCACCATTTCTCGTCCGAGGGTCCAATAGAGATTCCGCCGCGCATGTCCGACACTTCCGCCGGAACGACCATCCGGGTCAACGAACCTACAATAGGGAGAAACGCGATGAGCGAGTCCATACACCCGGTCGTCGACGGCGGCGTGCGCCAGGGGTCAGGCAGCTTCCAGGGCGGCACTCTGACCTGTCTGTGCACCGATCGTCCCGTCAAGGTGCGCATCGAGGGCGACGTCGCCCATAACCATGCCTGCGGCTGCACCAAGTGCTGGAAGCCGAAAGGCACGGCCTTCTCCGTCGTCGCCGTGGTGCCGTCCGACAAGGTGACGGTGCTGGAGAACGGCGACAAGCTGGCGGTGGTCGATCCCAGCGCCCTGATCCAGCGGCATGCCTGCAAGCAATGCGGCGTCCATCTGCACGGGCCGGTCGAGCGCGACCACCCGTTCAAGGGCCTGTCCTTCATCCATCCGGAGCGGTTCGAAAGCAGCGGCTATGCCGCGCCGACCTTCGCCGCCTTCGTCTCGTCGGTCATCGAATCGGGCGTCGACCCGGGCCGCATGGAAGGCATTCGGGCCAGGCTCAACCAGCTGGGGCTGCCGCCCTATGACTGCCTGTCGCCGGGGCTGATGGATTACATCGCGACCTGGACCGCCAAGCGTTCCGGTGCCTTGCCGGCCTAGCGCGGGCTGAGTGTAGTCGAGATCGGGTCATCCCGATCGCACCACGGCTGTGAGTTCTTGCCTCTCCCGCTTGCGGGAGAGGTCGGAGACGCGAAGCGGCTCCGGGTGAGGGCCCATTGTCGAGGCCCGGCCAGCCCTCACCCGGTCGTCCTGCGGACGCCCGACCTCTCCCGCCAGGCGGGAGAGGCAATTTGATTGCGCCAGGCATTTATCGATTCCGGCTCAGCCTTCCCGCAGCACCCGCTCGCGCCGGGTGAGTTCGGCCTATGTCGGCTTGTCCAGGGCGAAGGACCCGGTCGTCACCTCGCCGGACCGGGTATAGCTGCTGATCACCACCCCGGTGGTCGACACCTGGCTGCTCACCAGCTTCAGCCCGGCCGGGATGGCGCCGCGGCCGAACAGCCGCTTGCCGGAGCCGAGCACGACCGGGAAGGTCATCAGCCTGAACTCGTCGATCAGGTCGTGCGCCAGCAGGGCCTGGATCAGCTCGCTGCTGCCCTGCAGCAGCAGGTCCGGCCCGTTGTGCCGCTTCAGCTCGGCCACCGCCTGCGCCGCGTCGCCGCGCAGGGCGACGGAGTTCTGCCAGGCCAGGGGCGTGGTCGAGCTGGTGACGACGTATTTCGTCACCCGGTTGAACAGCGCGCCGACCGGGTCGTCGGCTGGGACGCGCGGCCAGTGGGCGGCGAAGATCTCGTAGGTCTTGCGGCCCAGCAGCAGGTCGAACGGAATGTCGAAGGCCTCGTCCATGGCCCGCCCCATGACGTCATCCCAGTGGTGGAACGTCCAGCCGCCCAGGGCAAAGTCGCTGTCCGGGTCCTCCTCCGGCCCGCCGGGGGCCTGCATCACGCCGTCCAGGCTCAGGAACGCGGCGGCGACGACCTTCCTCATCTCGTTCTCCTGTCGATGGCGGCGTCTCGCACGCCGGGATCGTTCCAAGGACGGCCGGTGAGACGGCGATCCGACAAGCCGGCCATCTTTTTGCGTTCGGGCCTGTGAACACAATGTTCATTGCGCGCGTCCGCGGTTTTCGTTCATGCTATGTTCTATGGATGAGGCGAAATCCGAACCGATCCGGCCGACCGACCCCGACATGCATTGGACGGGCTGGGCGCTGACCACGCTGCGCGAGGCGGCCGAGATCGACATGCGCTGCAAGCGGCTGACCGAGCGGCAGCAGGAGCGGGCGCATCACGACCCGAAGGCGCCGCCGCCGGCTTTCGGCCTGATCCAGGCGCGGCTGACGCGCTCGGTGCGGCTGACGGTCGCCCTGACCGACCGGATCCGCAACGGCTTCATGACGCGGCGGGACGAACGCAAGACCTCGGGCGAGGAAGCCCGCCGCCGGCAGCGGCGCGAGCGCGCGGCGCAAATGGTCGGCGAGGCGACGGCGCAGCCCGAACGCGGAATCGACGCCGAATGCATGCGGGCGATGGCGTGGGAGTCGCTGGTCGAGGACGAGATGCTCGACGCGCAGCTGGACACGCTGTCGGCGGAAGAATTGGTGCGGGAGGTCTGCCGCAAGATCGGCCACCCGCCGGTGCGGCTGCCGCAGAGCTGGGACGAGGGCGCCGAGATGACGCCCGTCCCGCCGCGGGAGACCGAAACGGCCGATCGCGAATCCACGGACGACTGGTCCGCGGAGCCGGGCGAGTCCGACACCGGCCGGCATGTGCCGGAGTCGTCGAACCCGGACAGCAGCTAGCCGCCATGGTGCGACCGCGTAGGTTGGGTTCGCGTCGCGAACCCAACATCCCGCCGTCGCACCATTGTTGGGTTCGCTTGCCGCGAACCCAACCTACGAAACTGCCGATCACACCGAGCCAGCCCAACCTTCCACTCTCCCCCTCCCCTTGCGGGAGGGGGTTGGGGGAGGGGTCTGCGCGCGTCCGCGCGCGAATGGCCTAGCGGGAGGTCCGATCAGGCATAGGCCGCTTACATCGATCCAGGCTGCGACACCCCCTCCCCCTGCCCCCTCCCGCAAGGGGAGGGGGAGAGTAGAAGGATAGGCCGATCCAAATGGCGCTGTTCTGAAAACCCCCTCAACGGGTGAGCCAAGACAAACTCTAAGGCCAGGCCACCAGGGGCGGCAGCGACATGAGAATCGCCTCGGTGTTGCCGCCGGTCTTCAATCCGAAGGTCGTGCCGCGGTCGTACAGCAGGTTGAATTCGACATAACGGCCGCGGCGCTGCAGCTGGTGGGCGCGCTGGTCCTCGGTCCAGGGCCGGTCCATGTGGCGGCGGACGATGCGCGGATAGGCGTCGAGGAAGGCCAGGCCGACATCGCGGGTGAAGCCGAAATCGGCCTCCCAGTCGCCGCTGTCCAGATTGTCGTAGAAGATGCCGCCGACGCCGCGCGGCTCGTCCCGGTGCGGCAGGAAGAAGTACCGGTCGCACCACTCCTTGAAGCGCGGATAGTAGCCGGGGTCGTGCCGGTCGCAGGCGGCCTGCAGCGCAGCGTGGAATTCGGCGGTGTCGGTCTCGTCGGCAACCATCGGCGTCAGGTCGGCGCCGCCGCCGAACCAGCCGATCGAGGTCTCGATCCGCCGCGTGTTCATGTGCACCGCCGGCACCAGCGGGCTCTGCAGATGGGCGACGACGCTGATGCCCGAGGCCCAGAACCGGCCGTCGCCCTCGGCGCCCTTGATCTGCGCCCGGAACGCCTCCGAGAACTCGCCATGCACGGTCGAGATGTTGACGCCGACCTTCTCGAACACCCGGCCGCGCATCGTCGCCATCACGCCGCCGCCGCCGCCCGGCCGGTCCCAGGCCTTGCGCTCGAACCGCCCCGGCGGCCGGTCGGCCCAGGGGCTGGCGGGCGGCCCGGCATAGTCGTCCTCGATCGCTTCGAAGGCGGCGCAGATCCGGTCGCGCAGCGTCGCGAACCAGGCGGCGGCTTCGGCCTTGCGGGATTCGACCGGATCGGATGGGGTCGGGTCGGGCGAGGTCGGGCTCATGCGGCAGGCCTTTGTTGCAGCGCCCGCACCATAGGGCGGGCGGCCGAAGGCGAAAATGGTCATCCGCGCCGCAGGGCCTCAGGGCTCCCCGGGCCCGGTGCCGGTCTGGCGAATCGCTTCGCCCAGCACCATGGCCGCCGCGGTCGCGACATTGATCGAGCGCGCCTCCGGCCGCAGCGGGATGACGATGCGGGCATCCGCCGCAGCATGCACCGCCTCGGGCACGCCGGCGCTTTCGCGCCCGACCATGATCCGGTCGGAGGCGGCGAAGGCGAAGCCGGCATAGGGCTGGCTGGCCTTGGTGGTCAGCAGCACCAGCCGCCCGGCATGGGTGGTTTCGGCATAGTGCCGCCAGCTGGTCCAGCGCGTGAGATCGAGGAAATCCGCGTAGTCCATGGCCGCGCGCCGCAGCCGCCGGTCGTCGACCAGGAAGCCGCAGGGCTCGATCAGGTCGACCGCGACGCCCAGCGCCGCCGCCAGCCGCATCATCGTGCCGGCGTTCTGTGGGATGTCGGGTTCGTAGAGGACAAGGCGCATGTCGGTCGACTCCGTGCCGCGGTGCTGCGTCGCTGGGCGGTTCTAGCGAATTGCAAGGGTCGGAATGGCATTGTATAGACCCGTGGCCGCCTCCTGCCCGGGATACGGCATCGTCGCCCCGGGCCAAAGCCAGCTCGGGAGGCGCGGGGGAAGATAAGGTCGACCGAGAAGGACCGTTGCAACAATGTCGGATACCACCCTCCAGGGCGCGCCGGGCCCGAGTCATACGCCAACCGGGGATCATGGATCCGGGGAGGGGGGCACTCGTCGCGACTTCCTGTATCTCCTGACCGGCGCGGTGGGCGCGGTCGGCGTCGCCAGCGTGGCCTGGCCCCTGATCGACAGCATGAACCCGTCGAAGGACGTCCTGGCCCTGGCCTCGATCGACGTCGACCTGGCGCCGGTGGCCGTCGGCCAGTCCCTGACGGTGAAGTGGCGCGGCAAGCCGGTGTTCATCCGTCACCGGCCGGAAGACCAGATCAAGGCCGCCGAAGAGGTGCCGCTCAGCCAGCTGCCGGACCCGCAGCCCGATTCGGCGCGCGTGCAGAAGGCGGAATGGCTCGTGGTCATCGGCGTGTGCACCCATCTCGGCTGCATTCCGCTGGGTCAGAATCCGGGTGAGAACCGCGGCCCGTTCGGCGGCTGGTTCTGCCCCTGCCACGGCTCGATCTACGACACTTCCGGACGCATCCGGCAGGGTCCGGCGCCGCAGAATCTCGCCGTGCCGACCTACGCCTTCACCGCCGACACCAAGGTCAAGATCGGCTGAGCCGCTCGTTCCGGAGAGACTTCTTATGGCACACTCAGCCCAGCCCTCGACCTTCAAGAACCCGGCGATCCGCTGGGTCGACTCGCGGCTGCCGATCTTCTCGATGATGTACAAGGAGTACGGCGAATACCCGGCTCCGCGGAACTTCAACTATCTTTGGAACTTCGGCGCCATCGCCGGGATGATGCTGGTGATCATGATCGCCACCGGCCTGTTCCTGTCGATGCAGTACACGCCGCATGTCGATTTCGCCTTCCAGTCGGTCGAGCGCATCATGCGCGACGTCAATTACGGCTGGATGATGCGCTACATCCATGCCAACGGCGCGTCGATGTTCTTCATCGCCGTCTACATCCACATCTTCCGCGGCCTGTATTACGGCTCCTACAAGAGCCCGCGTGAGCTGGTGTGGATCTTCGGCGTCCTGATCTTCCTGCTGATGATGGCCACCGCCTTCATGGGCTACGTGCTGCCCTGGGGCCAGATGAGCTTCTGGGGCGCCACCGTCATCACCAACCTGTTCTCCGCCATCCCGCTGGTCGGCGAGAACATCGTCACCTGGCTGTGGGGCGGCTTCGCGGTCGACAACCCGACGCTGAACCGCTTCTACTCGCTGCACTTCCTGCTGCCGTTCGTGATCCTCGGCGTCGTCGTCATCCATGTCGGCGCCTTCCACATCACCGGCTCGAACAACCCCTCGGGCATCGACCCGAAGGGGCCGCAGGACACGCTGCCCTTCCACCCGTACTACACGGCCAAGGACAGCTTCGGCATCGCCGTGTTCCTGATCTTCTATGCCTTCATCGTGTTCTTCGCGCCGAACCTGATGGGGCATGCCGACAACTACATCCAGGCCAACCCGCTGCAGACGCCGGCGCATATCGTCCCGGAATGGTACTTCCTGCCGTTCTACGCGATCCTGCGCTCGATCACCTTCAGCCTGTTCGGCATCCCGGCGAAGCTGCTCGGCGTCATCGCCATGTTCGGCGCCATCGCCATCCTGTTCGTGCTGCCCTGGCTCGACACCAGCCGGGTCCGCAGCGCGCGGTTCCGGCCGATCTACCGCTGGTGCTTCTGGCTCCTGGTCGCCTCGGTGATCGGCCTCGGCTATGCCGGGTCGCAGCCGCCGGAAGGCCTGCCGGTGCTGATCGGCCAGGTCGGCATGGTCTATTACTTCCTGCACTTCCTGGTGATCCTGCCGATCCTGGGCAAGATCGAACGGCCGCTGCCGCTGCCGCGCAGCATCAGCGAATCCGTCCTCGGGCCGTCGGCCGCTACGAATACGGTGAAGGCGTGACCATGCCGCTCCTCGACAAGATCATGCTCAGATCCGCTCTCACCGCCGCGGCCCTGCTGCTGACCCTCGGCGCCGTCCTCCCGGCCGCCCAGGCGGCGGAAGGCAGCGTCGAGCCGCCAGCCCAGAACTGGACCTTCGGCGGCTTCTTCGGCAGCTTCGACCGGGCTTCCGCCCAGCGCGGCTTTCAGGTGTACAAGGAGGTCTGCTCGACCTGCCACTCGATGCACCTGATGTCCTACCGCGACCTGACCGGGCTCGGCTTCAACGCGGACGAGGTCAAGGCGATCGCCGCCGAGTACAAGGTGGCCGACACCAACGACGCCGGCGAGCCGATCGAGCGCACGGCGCTGCCCTCGGACAAGTTCCACAACCCGTTCCCGAACGACAAGGCCGCGGCGGCGGCGAATGGCGGCAAGCTGCCGCCGGACCTGTCGCTGATGGCCAAGGCGCGCGGCGAGGGCGGCGAGACCGACGGCCCGAACTACATCTACGCCTTCCTCACCGGCTTCCATGACGCGCCGGAAGGCTTCAAGGTGCCGGACGGGCTGAACTACAACGCCTACTTCCCCGGCCATGTCACGGCGATGCCGAACATCCTGGGCGACGACGCGGTGACCTACAGCGACGGCACCAAGGCGACGCATCAGCAGGAGGCCTGGGACGTCGTCAACTTCCTGATGTGGACGGCGGAGCCGTCGATGGAGGAGCGCAAGTACACCGGCGTCAAGGTGGTGCTGTTCCTGATCATCTTCGCCGGCCTCCTGTACTCGGTGAAGCGCAAGGTCTGGGCCAGCGCCCACTGAGATAGGCGTCCGATCCGACACGAGGCGGCGCTTGCGCCGCCTCGTGCTATTTTGGGGCATCGCTGCTGGGAGGCCCGCCATGGACCGGACCGAGACCCGACCGCTCGCGCTGCCGCCCGCGATCCGCGGCCTGAACCTGTTCACCACCGACCGCGACCTGCAGCGTCGCCTGGCCCGGCGCAGCCCGGACCTGTTGCCGCGCTTCGGCGACCGGCTGGCCGAGTTCGGCGCCTGGGTCGGCGAGGCGGTGGAAGCGCAGGCCGACTACACCAGCCGGCACGCACCGCCACGGCTCGAGAGCCATGACGGCACCGGCGCGCCGGTCGGCCGGGTGGTGCTGAACGCCGAATACCGCGCCTGCCACGCCGACGCCTATCGCCGCGGCGTCATCGGCCTGGCCTTTGGTTTGGAGGGGGGCGGGCCGGAGCGGGCGCCGCATCTGCTGTCCTTCGTCATGGGCGGGGTGCTGTCCCAGGCCGATGTGTCGCTGCACTGCCCGGTGACGCTGACCGGCGCCGTCGCCTGGGCGCTCGACCGGCTGGCGCCGGATCCGGTGCGCAGCCAGTGGCTGCCGCTCTTGACCCGGATGGACGGCCAGGCGCTGTCCGGCGGCACCTGGGCGACCGAGCTGCATGGCGGCACCGACGTCGCCGCCACCACCACGGCGGCCGAGCCGGACGGCGCGGCCTGGCGCTTGACCGGCCTCAAATGGTTCACCAGCAATGCCGGGGCCGGGGTGGCGCTGGCCACCGCCCGGCCGCGCGGCGCGCCGGACGGGGCGCGCGGCCTGGGCTGCTATCTGG
>NZ_JBFRCU010000128.1:0-16407 GCF_052113205.1 Inquilinus sp. YAF38
GGCCCCGGCTCCGGCACCGAGCCCGGCCCCCGTTGCCGTGGCGGCCGTGCCGGCGCCGAAGCCGGCGCTGCGGGCCGAGCCGAAGAGCTTCGAGGAACTGGTCCAGATCGCCTTCGCCCGCGACGTCGTGTTGCACGGCCAGCTGATGAGCGCGGTGCATCTGGTGCATTTCGAGCCGGGGCGGCTGGAGTTCCGGCCGCATGACTCGGCGCCGCCGGACCTGGCCAATCGCCTGGGCACTGCGCTGCGCGACTGGACCGGCGAGCGCTGGGTGGTCAGCGTCTCCGGCGCCGAGGGCGCGCCGACGCTGAACCAGCAGGCGCGGACCGACCGCGAGAACGCACTGGCCCAGGCGGCGGAGCACCCGCTGGTCAAGGCGGTGATGAGCGCCTTCCCGGGTGCGGTGATCCGCGACCTGCGCAATCCATTGGAGCAGGATGGGCCATTGGAGCTGGGCGAGGCAGCCGAGCCCGGCGCCGAGCCCGTCCCCGACGCCATCGATGAAGAGGAGCCGCGAGAGGCATGAAGAATCTCGGACAGATGATGAAGCAGGCGCAGGAAATGCAGACCAAGATGGCCGAGATGCAGGAGCGCCTGGCCGATATCGAGGTGCCGGGCCAGGCCGGCGCCGGCATGATCGCGGTGGTGCTGAACGGCAAGGGTGAGCTGCGCTCGCTCAAGATCGACCCGAAGCTGGTCGACCCGACCGAGGTCGAGGTGCTGGAGGACCTGATCGTCGCCGCCTTCAACGACGCCAAGGGCAAGGTCGAGGCGGCGGTGCAGGCCGAGACCTCGAAGCTGATGGGCGGGCTGAAGCTGCCGCCGGGGATGAAGCTGCCGTTCTGAGCAGCGCATCGCCGCCATGCCCCTTCGCCTCGCCTATATGGGCACGCCGGATTTCGCGGTGCCCGCGCTGCTCGCGCTGATCGATGCCGGGCACGAGATCGCGGCCGTCTACACCCAGCCGCCGCGGCCCGCCGGGCGGGGCCACAAGCTGCAGCCTTCCGCCGTGCACCGGGCCGCGGCGACGGCGCAGCTGCCGGTCCGCCATCCGGCGACGCTGCGGACGCCGGAGGCGCAGGCGGAGTTCCGGGACCTCGGGCTCGATGCCGCGGTGGTCGCGGCCTATGGGCTGATCCTGCCGCGGCCGATCCTGGACGCGCCCCGGCTCGGCTGCTTCAACATCCACGCCTCGCTGCTGCCGCGCTGGCGCGGCGCCGCGCCGATCCACCGCGCCATCCTGGCGGGCGATGGCGAGACCGGCGTCACCATCATGCGGATGGAGGCGGGGCTCGACACCGGGCCGATGCTGCTGGCCGGGCGGGTGCCGATCGGGCCGCAGGCGACCACGCCGGAGCTACATGACGCCCTGGCGGCGCTCGGCGCCCGGCTGATCGTGCCGGCGATCGACGCCGTGGCCGAGGGCGATGCGGTGGAGACGCCGCAGCCGGAGGAGGGCGTCACCTACGCCGCCAAGATCGGGCCGGAGGATGAGCGCATCGACTGGGCCGACGCCGTCGCGCTCGACCGCCAGATTCGGGCGCTGACGCCGAAGCCCGGCGCCTGGTTCATGCATGACGGCGAACGCATCAAGGTGCTGGCCGCAACACTCGTCGCCGGCTCGGGCGAGCCCGGCACGGTGCTGGACGACGAGCTGACCGTGGCCTGCGGCCATGGCGCCATCCGCCTGACCCGGCTGCAGCGCCCGGGCAAGGCCCCGATGACGGCGCGCGACCTCTTGAACGGCTTCGCGATCCCGTCCGGCACCCGCCTGGGCTAGATGGCGCGGTACAAGCTCACCATCGAATACGACGGACGGCCCTTCGTCGGCTGGCAGCGGCAGGCCAATGGCCTGTCCGTCCAGCAGGCGGTCGAGGAGGCGATCCTCCGCTTCTGCGGCGAGGAGGTGCGGATCACCGCCGCCGGCCGCACCGATGCCGGGGTGCATGCCGTGGGGCAGGTGGCGCATGCCGACATCGCCCGGCCGACCGATCCCGGCACGGTGCGCGACGCGGTCAATTTCCACCTGAAGCCGCTGCCGGTGGCGATCCTGGCGGCGGAGGTGGTGGACGACCGCTTCGACGCCCGCACCTCCGCCATCCAGCGCGCCTACCGCTACCGCATCGTCAACCGCCGCGCGCCGCTGGCGCTGGAGGCCGGGCAGGCCTGGCAGGTGTCGCGGCCGCTGGACGCCGCGGCGATGCACGAGGCGGCGCAGCACCTGGTCGGACATCACGACTTCACCAGCTTCCGCGCCGCCGAATGCCAGGCCAAGTCGCCGATGCGGACGATGGACCGTCTGGACGTGGTGCGCCGCGGCGAGGCGGTCGAGATCGAGGCCGAGGCCCGGTCCTTCCTGCACCACCAGATCCGCAACATCGCCGGCACGCTGAAGCTGGTCGGCGAGGGCAAGCGCCCGCCCGGCTGGGTCGCCGAGGTGCTGGCGGCGCGCCGCCGCGCCGCCGCCGGCCCCACCGCGCCGCCGGACGGCTTGTGCTTCCTGTGGGTGCGCTACAGGGAGGACTGAACGACCGCGTCGATCCAGGCGATCATCAGCTCGGAGGAGAACGCGTCGAACACCACCAGGCCGGCCGCGATCGGCAACTCCACCGCCAGCGCGGTCTTCAGCACGAAGCCCTCATACACATAGCAGGCGACCATCAGGGCGATGAAGACGACGATGCTGAGGGGCCCGGGAAACAGTCCGAGCGCATCGAGCACGAAGCGTACGAATCCGGCGATCATGATCAGCAGCGCCGCCCAGTTATAGGCCACGATGCCCTCGGGCAGGCGCGCGCCCCGGTTCAGCCGGGGCAGGACCCAGGTCAGGGCGGCCGGCATCAGCAGCCACAGGGCGGTGAAGCCGATGATCTCGGCGGCCAGCGGAATCGGCTGCAGCAGCAGCTGCCAGCGCTCGCCCAGCAGGAAGGCCTGCGTCACCAGGAACAGCGGGAAGGCCAGCACCGCGGCGTAGAAGCTCTTCGCCGCCCCGTCCGGCGAGATGTCGAACATCTCCATGCCGCCGGTGTCGCGCCGGGCCAGGCGCCAGGCGCCCCAGACCCCGCGGATGATGTCGCCCGAAGACACCGTCATCTAGCCCTTCTCCGGGAAGCTGTCCTCGAGCACCGCCTGGTAGATCCGGGCCAGCGTCTCGATCTCCTCGACCGGGACGTTCTCATCGGTCTTATGGATGGTGGCGTTGACCAGGCCCAGCTCGACCACCGGTGCGTAATCCTTGACGAAGCGGGCGTCGGAGGTGCCGCCCGAGGTGCTGAAGGCCGGGCGGCGGCCGGTCACCCGCTCCACCGCCCCGGCGACGCGCCCGGTCAGTTCGCCCGGCGCGGTGAGGAAACTGTCGGCGCCGCTGTGGAGTTCCAAAGCGTAGTCGCCGTCGACGGCGTCGAAGCGCTCGCGGATCCAGGCGTCCAATTTGTCCGCTGTCCAGCTGTCATTGAACCGGATGTTGAAGGTGGCTCGGCCCTCGGCCGGGATCACATTGGCGGCCGGGTTGCCGACATCGATGGTGGTGATCGCGAGGGTGGAGGGATCGAAATGGGCGCTGCCTTCGTCGATCTCCGGCCCGGGTCCCAGAGCCGCCAGCATCCGCACCAGCCGGGGCAGGGGGTTGTCGGCCTTGTGCGGATAGGCGACATGGCCCTGCACGCCGCGCACGGTCAGCCGGCCGGTCAGGCTGCCGCGCCGGCCGATCTTGATAGTGTCGCCGACCGCCTCGCTGCTGCTCGGCTCGCCGACGATGCAGGTATCGATCGCCTCGCCGCGCGCCGCCAGCGCCCGCAGCATCTTCACCGTGCCGTTGACCGCTTCGGCCTCCTCGTCACCGGTGACCAGCAGGCTGATCGAGCCGCCGAACTCCGACCCGCGCGCGGCCAGGAAGCGCCCGGCCGCGGCGGCGAAGGCGGCGACCGCGCTCTTCATGTCGCAGGCGCCGCGGCCCCAGATCCGGCCCTCGGCGATCCGGCCCTCGAAGGGCGGGAAGCGCCAGCGCGCCTTGTCGCCCGGCGGCACCACGTCGGTGTGGCCGGCGAAGCAGAGATGCGCGCCGTCGTTGCCGATTCGGGCATAGAGGTTGTCGATCGGCGCCGTGCCCGGCGCCTCGAACCGCATCCGCTCGCAGCGGAAGCCGAGCGGTTCCAGCGCCGCCGCCAGCACCGCCAGCGCCCCGGCATCGGCCGGGGTGACGCTGGGGCAGCGGATCAGCGCCTGGGTCAGGGCGATCGGGTCGGGGGCGGTCATGGGTGTCTCAAGCTCGAGCTCCAGACGCTTCCCTCATTCTGTCATGCCCGGGCTTGACCCAGGCATCCAGGGCGGCAAGTGCTGCTCTCGAAGGCCCCTGGATTGCCGGGTCAAGCCCGGCAATGACAAATAAAGAAAAGGCGGATGAACGAAGCATCGGACGCTCAGTCGCGCAGCAGCTCGTTGATCGAGGTCTTGGCCCGAGTGCGCTCGTCGACCCGCTTGACGATCACGGCGCAGGCCAGGGACGGGCCGGGCGAGCCGTCGGCCAGCGGCTTGCCGGGCAGCGCGCCGGGCACCACCACCGAATAGGACGGCACCCTTCCGTAGCTGACCGTGCCGCTCTCGCGGTCGACGATCTTGGTGGTGGCGCTCAGGAACACGCCCATCGACAGCACCGCGCCGCGCTCGACGATCACGCCCTCGACCACCTCCGACCGGGCGCCGATGAAGCAGTTGTCCTCGATGATCACCGGGTTGGCCTGCAGCGGCTCCAGCACGCCGCCGATGCCGACGCCGCCCGACAGGTGGCAATTCTTGCCGATCTGGGCGCAGGACCCGACGGTGGCCCACGTGTCGACCATGGTGCCGCTGTCGACCCGGGCGCCGACATTGACGAAGCTCGGCATCAGCACGACGCCGGGCGCAATGTAGGCGGAGCGGCGGACGACCGCGCCCGGCACGCTGCGGAAGCCGGCCTCGCGGAAGCGGTTCTCGCCCCAGCCCAGGGTCTTGGGCGCCACCTTGTCGTACCAGACCGCGCCGTCCGGCCCGCCCGCGACGATCTGGCTGTCGGTGATGCGGAAGGACAGCAGCACCGCCATCTTCAGCCACTGATGCGCCTGCCACTCGCCATCGATCTTCTCGGCCACGCGCAGGCTGCCGGAATCGAGGCCCTCCAGCACCGCCTCGATGGCGTCGCGGGCGGCACCCTGGGTGGCCGGGGTCAGGCTGTTGCGGTCGGCCCAGGCCTGTTCGATGGCGGTCTTCAGCGCGGTGTCGGTCATGGCGGGAAATCCGCAGTCTCTGGTGTCGGGCCCGCACGATGGGGCGCCCCCGTCCGGCTTGTCAACGCCACCCTCGGACTAGGTCTCATGCCGATTGGTCGCCACCTCGGTCCAGCCGGCAGCCGTCGATTCGCCAGCTGCCGTCGGGCTGCCGCTCCATGAAGTATTCGGCGATCACCGGCACCCCGTCCGGGCCGACGAACAACACCTTCTGCACGATCCGGCCCTCGCTGGTGACCAGCTCGCGGAAATCGACCGAGCGTGGCCGGTAGACCGGCGGATAGCCCTGCCTGACCATGGCCAGGAAGTTGTCCGGCGTGCCGAACAGGTGCTGGATGTTCGCCGAGGCGTAGCCGAAGGCTTCTGCCGCCCGGTCGCCCTGGAAGGCATCGAGCTGCTTCTGGATCACGCCGACGATCGCCGGCTTGTCCATGTCGCCCGATTGCGCCTGGGCGAAGGCGGGCATCGCGATCAGCACGAAGAGAACGAGACCGCGCCCGACGACGTCGCACACCAGTCGCACGATCGCCTCCCATTTTTGCCGTCCCTGGAAGGGAGATGGCGCGGATAGGCGCGGCTGAAAAGCGGGCGCAGGGCAGGAGCCCCCGCGCATGCAGCCGCAGCATGCCTCGTTTCGTGTCGGATCGATGAAAATGGGGCTTGCAATCCGGGTCGGGCATCGACTAGGTTCCGCCCGCCTGACGACGGGGCGGCGACGACGCCCCGCAGAACGCGCCCGTAGCTCAATTGGATAGAGCATCTGACTACGGATCAGAAGGTTAGGAGTTCGAATCTTCTCGGGCGCGCCACTATCTCACTGAGATAGACGTTCAGTCAGCTTCCCGGATCTAATGCCGACGGTCGCGCAGGCCCAGGCGCGCGTGCCTTGCGACCAGACGACGGCGCCGCTTGGATGGCTAAGCCCCTACGGGATTCGCCATGACCATGGGGATCTTCGGCTCGCCGGCAGAGGCCTCTACGATACTGCCGTCGTGAAAAATGCGGCGCGGGCTGACTCCTTTTCCGGGCTTCGATCGTCCTGGCTATGTCGAGACACTCAGCCGTGGAGCGGAAGCGATGAGCCTCAAGGACAAGAATATCGTCGTCACCGGCGGAAGCCGCGGCCTTGGCCTGGGGTTGGTCGAGGCCCTGGTCGCTCGCAGCGCCGGGGTGACGGTCGTTGCCCGCGGCGCCGACGCGCTCGAAGCCGTGCGCGCCCGGCTGGGCGTCGCCACGATCTCTGCCGATGTGACGGACGAGACGGCCGCCCGGCACATCGTCGCCGAGATCCGGCCGGACATCCTGGTGCTGAATGCCGGCGCGAAGCCGCGGATGGGTCGGCTGGATCAACTGAGCTGGGCGGATTTCAGCATATCCTGGGAGCACGACGTCAAGGCCGGGCTGCATTGGCTGCAGGCGGCGCTCAACACCCCGCTGATGCCCGGAAGCCGGGTCATGGTGGTGTCGAGCGGCGCGGCCGTGGGCGGGTCGCCGATGTCCGGCGGCTATGGTGGCGCCAAGCGCATGCTCTGGTTCATGGCGCAGTATGCCAACAAGGTCTCGGAGCAAAAGGATCTCGGGATTCGGTTCCAGGTGATCGTGCCACGGCAGATGGTCGCCGGCACCGGGGTCGGCGACGAGGCCGCCGGCGCCTATGCGCGCGCTCTGAAGCTGGAGCTCGAAGAGTACCTGGCCCGCTTCGGCGCGCCGATGCCGCCCCGCGACTTCGGCGAAAAATTCGTCTCCGTGCTGGACGATCCGAGATATGCCGAGGGCTTCGCATTCGGGCTGAAGGGCGACACGGGCGTCACCATCCTCGAGGAAGCGGCGGCTTGACCGCAACGCCACCCGCCCCGAACGGCGGTCGCCGGCTGCAGCTGGTCGCCCTGGCGAACGAGCTGCGGCCCGAGCTGCACCGCTATTGCGCGCGCCTGACAGGATCGGTCATCGACGGCGAGGACGTCGTGCAGGACACGTTCGTCCGTGCCCTCGCGGCCCTGCCGACGCTGGAGGAGGCGCCGCCGCTTCGGCCCTGGCTGTTCCGGATTGCCCACAACCGAGCGCTCGACCTGCTGCGCAGCCGGGCGGTGCGCGTGGCCGAACCGATCGAAGCCGCCTCGGACGTCGCCGACCCGGCCAGCCCCGATCCTGTGGAGGTGCTGATGCGCCGGGACGCGGTCAGGACCGCGGTGTCGCGCTTCGTGGAGCTCCCCATCCCCCAGCGCAGCGTCGTGATCCTGAAGGACGTGCTCGACGAATCGCTGCTGGAGATCGCCGGCCTCCTCGATCTCACAGTTGACGCCGTGAAGGCTCATCTGGCCCGGGGGCGCGCGCATCTTCGCAGGATCAACACCCGAGCCGATCCTCCGGAGGCGCGGCCGGCCTCCGCCGCGGTGGCGCGATATGCCGCGCTGTTCAACCAGCGGGATTGGGATGGCCTGCGGGCGCTCCTGGCCGACGATGTGAAGCTCCAGCAGTCCGCGCATCCGCTCCGCGCCGGCGCCGCGGATGTCGGCCTGTTCTTCACTCTCTATGCCAAGATCGACGGCCTGCGGTTCGCCCCGGCCTGGCTCGAGGGCAGGGAGGTGGTCGCGGTGTTCGAAGACCGCGCCGATCCGAAGCCGGGCTATGTGATGTGGCTGGAGTGGCGCGACGGCCGGATCAGCTTCATCCGCGACTACCGCTACGTCCGCTATGTTGCCGCCGAGGCGGATCTGGCGCTGGCGTCGGATGCAAAGGCCGACGGCAGCGGCGGGATTCCTCCGGGGTGATTTCCGCTGATGCGGAGCTTCGACAGTCTCGGCGTCGGCCCCCGCGTAGTGATCCGGACGTTGGCCGGATGTGCCGCGGCGGGAGTGGTCCTCGTCTGGATATGAGATGGCGACAAGATAGTCGGGTTCAAGAATTGGCTTCTGCATTTCTATCCGTAAATTCCGGGACCCTATCGCCTGTCCTTCCTGGGCGAACAGCATAGGGGTGCGAGCCAGATGACGGACCATGCAGTGATCATCGCCGGCGGTGGCCCGACCGGGCTGATGCTGGCGGGCGAGCTGGCATTGGCGCGCGTCGACGTTGCCATTGTCGAGCGGCGCGCCAGCCAGGACCTCGCCGGCTCACGCGCCGGGGGGCTCCACTCGCGCACCATCGAGGTGTTCGATCAGCGCGGCATCGCCGACCGATTCCTCGCCGAGGGGCAGAAGGCGCAGGTCAACGGGTTTGCCGGAGTCCAGTTCGACATCAGCGGCTTTCCCACCCGCCATCCCTACAGTCTCGGGCTGCGGCAGAAGCACATCGAGCGGATCCTCGCCGGCTGGGTCGACGAGCTCAAGGTGCCGATCTATCGCGGCATCGAGATGGTGGGTTTCGCCCAGGACGCCGCCGGCGTCGAGGTCGATCTCGGCGATAGCCGATCGCTGCGGGCGCAGTATCTCGTCGGCTGCGACGGCGGGCGCAGCCTGGTCCGCAAGGCCGCCGGCATCGCGTTCCCGGGATCCGATCCCACCACCAGCAACCTGATCGCCGAGGCCGAGCTGGCCGAAACGCCGCCGGAATGGGGCATCCGCCGCGACACCCTCGGCATCCATGCCCTCGGCCGGGTGGAGTACGAGATCCGCGACGGCGAAATCGTCTATGCGGATCACGGACCGGTCGGCATCCTCGTGACCGAACAGCATGTCGGACAGACCGCCGAACCCACCCTCGGCGATCTCAGCGCGGCGCTCATCACCGTCTACGGGACCGATTGCGGGGTCCACTCTCCCACCTTTATTTCCCGGTTCACCGATGCTGCGCGGCAGGCGGCCTCCTATCGCAAGGGGCGCGTGCTGATCGCGGGCGACGCCGCGCATATTCATCCCCCGGACGGCGGCCAGGGGCTTCAGACCGGGGTGCAGGATGCAATGAACCTGGGATGGAAGCTGGCCCAGGTGGTCAAGGGGATTTCGCCGGACAGCCTCCTTGACACCTACCATTCCGAGCGCCACCCGGTCGGCGCCCGCGTCTTGCGCAACACCATGGCCGCGGTCGCGCTTCGCCGCGAGGACGACCGCACCAAGGCATTGCGCGACACCATGGCCGAGCTTCTCGGCATGGCGGAGCCGCGCATGAAATTCGCCGCGATGCTGGCGGGGCTCGACATTCGCTACGATCTCGGCGCGGGACACTCGTTGCTCGGACGCCGTATGCCCGATCTCGACCTGAGCACCGCAAGCGGTCCGCGGCGGGTCTACAGCCTGCTGCACGCCGCCCGGCCGGTGCTTCTCAACCTCAGTGAGACCGACGGCCTCGACATCACGCCATGGGCGGATCGGGTTCAGGTCGTCGATGCCGGATACGCTGGTCCGTGGGAGCTTCCGGCGCTCGGGGCGGTCACTGCTCCCACAGCCGTCTTGATTCGGCCCGACGGATATGTGGCCTGGGTGGGGGACCGAACCCGGCATGGGCTCGCCGACGCGCTGACCACCTGGTTCGGAGCGCCTGCTGCGGCATGACGCCCCGCAACGCGTGCGGGGCGATCAGGTCAGAGGCAGCTGTGAGCCCAGGCCGAGGAAAAATGCGGCCCGGCGCAGGCGAGGCTTCACCTCGTCGGGCCGGGCCGTCAGCGCCACCGGATAGGGCAGCGCATCGAGTTATGTGGCCGCCTCGGGGGTGAGGCTCAGGCCACTTGCCGAGTAGCGGGGAGGAAACGCGGCGACAGAATCAATAAACGGTGCCGCGTTGCCATAAAATTATACGATGGTATCGGCCGTTACGGCTGTTCGAATAGCTGAACCGGACGCAGCGATTGGGAGTCTTCAATTCGCCACCTGGTTGTCGCGATTGAACGCCGGACGGTCTGTCTCCAATACCGCGGAGCAAACGTTATAGCCGACCGCCACGCTGCGCGCAGTCCGGCGGTGGCTAGCCCGACACCGGCCCCGGCTGCCCCGGGCTGGAGGGCAGTGCCGGGTCGACATGGCCCCAGCTCGGGGCCGAGGCGGTCCAGATCACGCTTGCCGGGCGGGCGATCTCCGGGTCGTCCAGGGCACCGGCCCGGACCACCATGTAGTCCGGCTCCTCCAACGCCTCGCTGAACAGGGGCGTGCCGCAGGTCGGGCAGAAGCGGCGGCGCATCATCGCGCCGCTGTCCGCCCGGCTGAGATACTCGCTGGTCTCGCCGGTCACGTTGAAACCCGCGGTCCGGAAGATCACGCCGATCGAGGCGTTGCCGGAGGACAGGTACTGGCAGTCCCGGCACCAGCAGGCGCGCGCGACGACCGGCGGCTGGTCGAAGCGGAAGCGGACGGCGCCGCAGAAGCATCGGCCGGTGATGGGCATGGCGCGGTCCTCCCTTGGTAGCAGCGGCAGTGAAGGCCAGGCCGGGCGGGATGGCAACCCGGAGCCTTGTGTCTTTACAGCGGCTCGCGCTCCGGCCGATCCTGCTGCCCATGATCCTGATCGGCCAATTCGATTCGCCCTTCGTCCGTCGCGTCGGCATCGCCCTGACGCTGTACGGCCTGCCCTTCGAGCACCGGCCATGGTCGGTGTTCGGCGACCCGGAGAAGATCAGGCCCTACAACCCGCTGACCCGCGTGCCGACGCTGGTGCTGGACGACGGCGAATCGCTGATCGAGAGCCATTGCATCCTCGACCATCTCGACAGCCTGGTGCCGGCCGAGCGCGCGCTGTACCCGCGCATCGAGCCGGACCGGCGCCGGGCGATGAAGGTCGCGGCGCTGGCGATGGGGACTGCCGAGAAGGCGGTCAGCCTGTTCTACGAGCAACGGCTGCACCAGGAGGTCTCCGACGTCTGGGTGATGCGCTGCCGGGCCCAGATCCGCGATGCTCTCGCCATGCTCGAGGCCAAGCGCGCCGGCCGGGCCGGCGAGCATTGGTTCAGCGGCCGCCTCGGCCATGCCGACATCGCCGTCGCCGTGGTGCTGCGGTTCCTGGGCGACGCCCATCCCGGCCTGGTCCCGCCGGCTGAGATCCCCACGCTGGCCGCCGACGCGGCCCGGCTGGAGCAGCTGCCGGCGTTCCGGACGATCTCGCAGCCCTTCATCGCGCCGGCCTGAAGATGCTTTAAGCCTAAAGCAATTTGCCGTACTCTCATCGGACAGGGCCAGGGATCGCGCCTCCGGCCCGGGACGGGAGAGACGGGATGCGGATCACGGTCATCGGCGGCGGTCCGGGCGGCCTGTACTTCGCGCTTCTGACCAAGAAGGCGCGGCCGGACTGGCAGGTCGCGGTGCATGAGCAGAACCGCGCCGACGACACCTTCGGCTTCGGCGTCGTGTTCTCCGACGACACGCTGGACGAGTTCCTGTCGCGCGACCCCGAATCCTACGAATGGATCCGCGACCGCTTCGCGTATTGGGACGACGTCGCGATCCATTACAAGGGCGAGGAAATCCGCTGCGCCGGCAACGGCTTCTGCGGTATGTCGCGGGTGACCCTGCTGCAGATCCTGCAGGAGCGCTGCCGCGAGGTCGGGGTCGAGCTCTCCTTCTCCGACCGGATCGACCCGGCGGCGCTTGAGCAGCGCTTCGCGGATTCCGACATCATCGTCGCCGCTGACGGCATCAACTCGCCGATCCGCGAGCATCTCCGCGACGCCTTCCGGCCCGAAGTCTCGATCAAGGCCAACCGCTTCTGCTGGATGGGCTCGACCCGGCCGATGGGAGAGTTCAACTACTTCTTCCGCCAGACCAAGCACGGCGTGATCTGCGCCCACACCTATCAGTACGGGACGGATCAGGACGGCGGCGGCCGCTCGACCTGGGTGTTCGAGATGGACGAGGCCTGCTGGCAGGGCCACGGCTTCACCGAGGCGGATGAGGAGGGCTCGCGGGAGACGCTGGCGGCGATCTTCGCCGAGGAGCTGGAAGGCCATCCGCTGCTGCTGAACCGGTCGATGTGGCGGCGCTTCCCGCGGATCTTCTGCGAGCGCTGGTGGCACAAGAACATCGTGCTGCTGGGCGACGCCAAGGCCTCGGCGCATTTCTCGATCGGGTCCGGCACCAAGCTGGCGATGGAATGCGCCATCGCCCTGTCGGATGCGGTGGTGGCCAAGGCCGAGACCAGCGTCGAGGCGGCCTTCGCCGCCTATGACAAGGCCCGCCGCACGCCGTGCCAGGTCACCCAGCACAATGCCGACGTGTCGCTGGCCTGGTTCGAGCACATGAACCGGTCCACCGACATGGATCCGATGCAATTCGCCATGGTGGTGATGTGCCGGGCCAAGTCGATCACCTATGATAACCTGCGGATCCGCGACCCGGACTTCGTGCGCCGGGCCGACGACGCCTATTACGACCGGCTGTGGCGCGAGACCGGCGACGACTATCGCACCACCCGGCCGACGCCGATGTTCACCCGCTTCCGGCTGCGCGGGATGGAGTTGGCGAACCGGGTGGTGATGGCGCCGATGGCGCAGTACTCGGCCGACCGCGGCGGCAACCTGACCGACTGGCACTTCGTGCACTACGCCTCGCACGCCCTCGGCGGCATGGGGCTGATGTTCGTCGAGATGACCTGCCCGTCGCCGGATGCCCGCATCAGCCTGGGCTGCCCCGGCCTGTGGACCGACGCGCATGAGGCGCAATGGACCCGGCTGGTCGGGTTCGTGCACGGCCATGGCGATACGAAGATCGCGATGCAGCTCGGCCATTCCGGGCGCAAGGGGTCGACCCAGCTGGGCTGGCAGAAGGCCGACCACCCGATCGCTGCGCCTGAGGATAATTGGCCGGTGATCTCGGCCTCGGCCCTGCCCTGGATCGAGGGCGTCAGCCCGGTGCCGGCGGAGATCGACCGGGCGGAGATGGACCGGATCAAGGCCGATTTCGTGCAGGCGACGCAGCGCGCGGTGCGGGCGGGCTTCGACCATCTCGAGCTGCACTGCGCCCATGGCTATCTGCTGGCGTCGTTCCTGTCGCCGCTGACCAACCGGCGGACGGACGACTATGGCGGGCCGGTCGAGAACCGGCTGCGCTACCCGCTGGAGGTGTTCCGGGCGATGCGCGCGGCGTGGCCCGAGGACCGGCCGATGTCGGTGCGCATCTCCGCCACCGACTGGGCGGAGGGCGGCATCGGCGAGGACGACGTCTTCGCCATCGCCGAAGCGTTCCGCGATGCCGGCTGCGACCTGATCGACGTCTCGGCCGGCCAGACTGTGCCGGACCAGAAGCCGGTCTATGGCCGCATGTTCCAGGTCCAGTTCGCCGAGGCGATCCGCAACGTGCCGAAGCTGGCGACCATGGCGGTCGGCGCCATCACCGAGCCGGGGCAGATCAACACCATCCTGCACACCCGCCGCGCCGACCTGGTGGCGCTCGGCCGGCCGCATCTGTGGAACCCGACCTTCGTCCGTCAGGCCGAGGCCTGGTACGGCGTGAAGTCCCAATCCTGGCCGCAGCAATACTGGCCGGGCCGAGACCAAGCGTTTCGCGAGATCGCCCGGTCGGCCGACAAGCAGGCCGAGCTGCAGGTCAAAGCCCGGCCGCGCAGCCACGGGCGGTGAGGGCTTCAGCCGTTCGAGAGCGCGCGCTTCACCGCCTCGGGCTCTCGCTCGATCACGCGGATCAGGGTACGGGCTGCGCCGTTGGGCTGGCGGACGCCCTGTTCCCACTTCCGCAGGCCGGAGGGGCTGACGCCCAGGACCGGGGCGAATTCCTCCTGCGTCATGCCCAACACCCTGCGCGCCGCGCGCACGTCAACCTCCGGCGAGACGAAGCGGTGGACGCGGTAGGTTTTCGGATCGGACTCACCTTTGGCGATGGCGACGGCCTCGGTCATGGCCTGGATCAGATCCTGGCCCAGCTTGCTCATGCGGTGTGCTCCCTCTTCAGTGCCGCGGCGAGGACGGTCAGGGCCTTCTTTTCCGCCGCGGTCAAATCGGCCTTCTCGTTCTTGGCGTAGACGGCCAGGGCATAGATCGGCGCGTCGTCGTCGAACACGTAGTAGATTACCCAGGCGCCGCCCCGCTTGCCCCGGCCGCTGGCCGCGATGCGCAGCTTCCGCAGACCGCCGGTGCCGGGGATGACATCACCTTCCCAGGCGTGCGCCGAGAGATAGGCCAACACCTCGACATGGTCGTCGGCCGACAGCAGGGCTCCGGCACGACGCTGGAAGGTGGCGGTTTCGATCACGGTCCGCACGAGAATATCTGTAACCCGATGGGGTAGTTCGCACAAGCAAAACTACCCCATCGGGTTAATTTCTCGTGCCGCCGTGTGACGCTACCGACGGGCTGCGGCGGCCACGGCGTCGGCCAGCCGGTCCAGCTCCGCCTCGGTGTGCAGGGTGGAGACGGCGGCGCGGCAGATATCGCCCAGGCCGCGCGCGGTCATGTCGAGCGGCGTGTAGGCCACGCCGTTGACGGCGATGGTGATCCCCTCGGCGGCCAGGCGCAGGCGCAGCGCCGCAGGCTCCACGCCCGCGACCGCGAAGGACACCAGGGCGGAGCGCTCGACCCCGAGGTCGTGCACGGTGACGCCGGGGATCGCCGCCAGCCGGCCGCGCAGCCCTTGCGCCAGCATGTCGAGGCGGGTCCGGATGGCGTCGATGCCGATGCCGCGGGCATAGCGGATCGCAGCGCCGAGGCCGAGCCGCAGCGCCATCGGGAAATCACCGGCCTCGAAGCGCAGGGCGCCGTCCTGCAGCCGTGGGCCGTCCGGTGTCCAGGCGGCGGTGCGGGCGTCGTGATAGGGCGGGTCGAGCCGGTCGAGGAAGGCCTGCCGGACATACAGCAGCCCGGTGCCGCGGGGCCCGCGCAGATGCTTGCGACCGGGCGCGACCAGCATGTCGCAGCCCAGTGCCGTGACATCGACCGGGATCTGGCCGATCGCCTGCGAGGCGTCGACGAAGAACGGCACGTCGGTGGCGCGGGCGACGCGGCCGATCTCCGCCGCCGGGTTGATCAGCCCGCCATTGGCGCCGATCCAGGTCAGCGACACCAGCTTGACCCGGTCGTCGATCATTCCCGCCAGCGCCTCGGGCGAGGCCCGGCCGGTGTCGTCGCAGGGGATCACCTCGATCACCGCGCCGGTGCGGGACGTGGCGCGCTGCATGGTGGTCAGGTTGCCGCCCCATTCCTGCCGGCCGACCAGGATGCGGTCGCCGGCGGCCAGGGGGAGGCCGGCGAAGGCCAGTCCCCAGCCCTGGGTGGCGCTGCCGGTGAAGGCGATCTCGGCCGGCGTCGCGCCGATCAGGGTGGCGGCCTCGGCCCGAGCCTCCTCCAGCGCCGGCGTCGCGACGATGCCGGCCTCGATCGGGCCGGACACTGCTTCGCACTGCAGATGGGCCAGCACCGCGTCCAGCACCGGCTGCGGCGGCAGCGAGCCGCCGGCATGGTTGAAGTGCAGCACCCGGTCGATGCCGGGCGTCTCGGCCCGCAGCCGTGCCAGATCCATGGTCAGCCCTCGAGCTCGATGATGGCCTCGACCTCGACCGAGACGCCGCGCGGCAGGGCCGCCACGCCGACCGCGGCGCGGGCATGCTTGCCCTTGTCGCCGAACACCGCGGCGATCAGGTCCGAGGCGCCGTTGCCGACCTGCGGCTGCTGAGTGAAGCCGGGGGCCGAGGCGACGAAGACGCCGAGCTTGGCCACGCGGCGGATGCGCGCGAGGTCGCCGCCGGTCGCGGCTGCGACCTGGGCCAGGATGGCCAGCGCGCAGGCCTGGGCGGCCTTCTGCCCGTCCTCCAGCGAGACGGTGTCGCCGAGATGGCCGAGCCAGGCCGGGCCGTTGCGGTCCTGCGAGATCTGGCCGGAGACGTAGAGCAGATTGCCGGCCTGGACATAGGGCACGTAGTTGGCGGCCGGGGCAGGGGCCGCGGGCAGTTCATGGCCCAGGGCGGCGACGGCTTCGGCGATGGTTTTCGGCATGGTCGGGGTCCTTGGCATCGGAAGCCCGGATGCTAGCCGCCCGCGGCCCCGCCGACGAACGCCAAGTTTTTGTCCTATGGGTGACTCGGATTCACCTGAAGGCGAAGCAATAGCCGGCCGGCGTCGTTGACCGTGACGGTCAGATCCTCGTAGTCGGCGATCACCGGGTGGCGCGTCGCCATCGGGCGGTGATGGGTGGCGCCCACCACCATGACGGTCGCGCCCGACGCCTCGGCCGCGGCGATGCCGGCCGGTGCATCCTCCCAGACCAGGCAGTCCTCGGGG
>NZ_JBFRCU010000129.1:0-15116 GCF_052113205.1 Inquilinus sp. YAF38
GGCTGCACCCGCCGCTGCGCCGCACCGCCGAGACCGCGGCGGCGCTGCTGGCGGCGATGGGCGAGGCGGCGGTGCCGGCGGTCGAGCCGGCGCTGATCGAGCAGGATTTCGGCGCCTGGCAGGGCCGGCCGAGCCGCGAGGTCTACCGCGCGCTGCCGCGGGACGATCCGTTCTGGTCGCACCCCTCCGCGCATGCCGCGCCCGGCGGCGAGAGCTTCGACGCCGTGCTGCGCCGGGTGCAGCCGGCGATCCTGGCCCTGTCCGACGCCCATTCCGGTCGCGACATCGTCGCCGTCGCCCATGCCGGCACCATCCGCGCCGCGACGGCGTTGGCGCTGGACCTGGACGGCGAACGCGCGCTGCGCCTCGCGGTCGACACGCTGTCGCTGACCCAGCTCGACCGCATCCGGTCGTCCTCCGGCATCGAAAGCTGGCGAATCACCGCCCTGAATCTGCCATTTGGAACGGAAAAGATGTATTGATCGTTTAGCGTCTGCCACGAGTCTTCACGTGGAGTCTGAGGAGAGCCCCGACATGATCGACCGCCGTGAGTTCCTCCGCCTGACCGGCGCGTCGACCGCCATGCTGGCGCTGTCGGGCACGCTCGCCGGCTGCGGCTCGGCCACCTCGACGCCGAGCGACGCGCAGCTGCTGGTCGACGAAAGCCGCGGCGCGCTGCAGGCGCTGCTGTCCGCGCCGGAGCTGTCGGCGCTGCCGCGCTACATCCGCGGCGCCAAGGCGGTGCTGATCGCGCCGGAGCTGCTGCGCGGCGGCTTCATCTTCGGCGGCCGCGGCGGCAATGCGGTGATGCTGGTGCGGATGGCGGACGGCAATTGGAGCTACCCGGCCTTCTACGGCGTCGGCGGCGGCACCTTCGGGCTGCAGATCGGCGGCCAGGTCTCGCAGCTGGTGCTGACGATCATGACCGACAAGGGCCTGCGCGCCGTGGAGCAGAGCAGCTTCACCGTCGGCGCCGACCTGTCGGGGTCGCTGTTCACCCTTGGCGCCGGCGTCGGTGCCTCGACCGGGCTGAACACCAATGCCGACATGTACGCCTTCTCGCAGAACCGGGGCCTGTTCGCCGGCGGCACGCTGGACGGCACGGTGATCAGCGAGGACCAGGGCAAGAACGACGCCTACTACGGCTTCGGCACCCCGGCCCGCATCGTCTTCCAGGGGCAGAGAAGCAACCCGGGCGCGGAGCCGCTGCGCACCCTGCTGCCGCGGTAAGCCCGATTTCCCTTCCTTTTTCCGTCATCCCCGCGAAAGCGGGGATCTCGTCGCGGCTCGATCGGAGGGAGATTCCCGCTTTCGCGGGAATGACGATGAAGGGAAGCCGTGTTCAGCTGTACCGCTGTTCCTGCCAGGGGTCGCCCTCGTTGTGGTAGCCGCGCTCCTCCCAGAAGCCGGGGCGGTCGGCGGCGACGAACTCGATCCGCTTCACCCATTTGGCGCTCTTCCAGAAGTACCAGCGCGGCATGATCACGCGCAGCGGGCCGCCATGCTCGACCCGGATCGGCTCGCCGTCGTGATGGGTGGCCAGCAGCACATCCGCCGCGGCGAAGGCGTCGAGGGCGACGTTGGTGGTGTAGGTGTCGTAGCTGTGGAAGACGACGTGCCGGGCCTCGGACTTCGGCCGCACCAGCGACAGCAGGTGCCGGGCCGAGACGCCGCGCCAGCGGTTGTCGAAGCGCGACCAGGACGTGACGCAATGGATGTCCGACACGTCCTCGAACTCCGGCTGGGCCAGGATGTCGTCCCAGCGCCACACCGTCGGGGTCTCGACCAGCCCGTCGATCGTCAGCCGCCATTTGTCGAGCGGGATCTCCGGCTGCACACCGAGATCGAGCACCGGCCAGTTTTCCACCAGGCGCTGGCCCGGCGGCAGCCGGTCCCGCCCCGGGTCGGCGGTATCGCCGGTCAGCAACCGGCCCTCGCGCGCCCAGCGCTGCTTGCTCTCGACCAGCTTCGGCCGGACCGAGCCGAGATCGCCGTCTTCCGCCATGATCGCCTTCCCTTGCCGCTTCCCGTGAGGACGTCCCAAAGATGGCTTCGACGGACGGGTTGATCCAGAGGGCAGGGCGGGGAAGGATAGGGGCGGCCTCGACCCGCCGCCGGGACGCCGATCCGGAACACCGCCCGTCCACAGCCCGACCGAGCCGATGATCCGCCTGCTCCGCCCGCTGCTTCTCCTCCTCGTGCTGCTCGCGCCCGGCCTCGCCGCCGGCCAGGTGCCGGGAACCTCCACGTCGTCGGCCCCGCCAGCCGCGTCCGACCAGCCGGCCGACCCCGAGCAGGTCAAGGCGCTGATCGCCACGCTGCAGGACGACAAGGCGCGGGCCGAGCTGGTGGCCCGGCTGCAGCTGATGCTGCAGGCCCAGGCGCAGCAGCAGGGGGAGCGCAGCGCGCTGGAGACGGTCGGCAGCCAGGCCCTGGTCGTGGTCTCGGGCAAGGTGCGCGACGTGACCGGTGCGGTCGCCGAGATCGGCGGCACCCTGGCGCGGCTGCCGGAGCTGGCGACCT
This sequence comes from Inquilinus sp. YAF38, assembly GCF_052113205.1. Lineage (NCBI taxonomy): Bacteria > Pseudomonadati > Pseudomonadota > Alphaproteobacteria > Rhodospirillales > Rhodospirillaceae > Inquilinus > Inquilinus sp. YAF38. The sequence continues at coordinate 2,524 of NZ_JBFRCU010000129.1, forward strand.
GGGCCCGGGACCAGCTGTCCGACCCGGCGGCGCGGGAGCGCTGGGGCGTGGTGTTCCTCAACGTCGTCGGCGTCGTCCTCGCCGGCATCGCCGCCGGCTGGCTGGTCCGGCTGCTGCTGCGCCGGCCCTTCACGGCGCTGAATGGCAAGGCTCCGGCCACGCTGTGGGGCAAGATCCCGCTGCTGCTGGCCCAGGCGGTGCTCGACTTCCTGCCGCTGATCGCCTTCGTGTTCGGCGCCTATGCCATGGCGGTGGTGCTGGACCCGCCCTGGTTCGTCCGCACCGTGGTGCTGGCGCTGGTCAACGCCGCGATCATCAGCGGCCTGGCACTGATGCTGATCCGCCTGGTGCTGACGCCGGAACACCCGCATCTGCGGCTGCTGCGCATCGGCGACGAGACCGCCGGCTATCTCTATGTCTGGGCCAAGCGGCTGATCTACCTGCTGGTGTTCGGCTATCTCGCGGTCTCCACCGCGGTGGTGCTGGGCCTGCCCTATGGCAGCCTGACCACGCTGAAATACCTGATCGGCCTCGCCGTCGCGGCGATGCTGGTGGTGCTGATCCTGCAGAACCGGCAGCCGGTCGCCGACTGGCTGCGTGGCCGCCGGCGCCGGGCGGCGGAGGGCGAGGAGGCCGGCGTCACCCGCGCGGTCGGCTCCGCCCGGCGTCGCCTGGCCGATGTCTGGCACCTGCTCGCCATCGCCTATGTCGTCGTCACCTTCGCGATCTGGGCGCTCGGCATCAATGGCGGCTTTGTCTTCGTCCTGCGGGCCACGCTCCTGACCGTGCTGGTCCTGGTGGTGGCGCGGCTGGTCTCCGCCTATGGGCCACGGCTGATCCATCGCGCCTTCTCGATCGGGCCGGAGCTGAAGTCCCGCTTCCCGGGCCTGGAGCATCGCGCCAACCGCTACCTGCCGGTGCTCGACACCGCGCTGAAGGTGGTCGTCCTCCTGGTCAGCATTCTGGTGCTGCTCGAGGTCTGGCAGCTCGGCGGCATCGCCTGGATGGAGACCGAGACCGGCCGCGCCATGCTGGCCAGCGGCGGCGCCATCCTGCTGGTGATCGTGGCGGCGCTGGTGGCGTGGGAGGTGGTCAGCCAGTTGATCGAGTACCACCTGAACCGGCACGATTCCTCGGGCAACCTGGTGCAGCGCAGCGCCCGGGCCCGTACCCTGCTGCCGCTGCTGCGCAACGCCTTCATGGTGCTGTTGATCACCGTCGTGGTGCTGATGGTGCTATCGGAGGTCGGGCTGAACATCGCGCCGCTGCTGGCCGGCGCCGGCGTGGTCGGCCTGGCCATCGGCTTCGGCGCCCAGACCCTGGTCAAGGACGTCATCACCGGCGTCTTCATCCTGTTCGAGGACACGCTGTCGGTCGGCGACGTGGTCCAGATCGGCTCGGACAGCGGCGTGGTCGAAAGCATCACCATCCGCACCATCCGGCTGCGCGACGAGACCGGGGCGGTGCACACGCTGCCGTTCAGCTCGGTCACCTCGATCGTCAACATGACCAAGGATTTCTCCTTCGCCGTGTTCAATGTCGGGATCGGCTACGAGCAGGACGTCGACCGGGTGATCGAGGTGCTGCGCGACCTCGGCCGCGAGCTGCAGCTCGACCCCGCCTGGGCGCCGGCCATCCTGGCGCCGATCGAGGTCATCGGCCTCGACAAGTTCGGCGACAGCGCCGTGACCATCAAGGCGCGGATCAAGACGCCGCCGGCCAAGCAATGGGGCGTGGCGCGAGAGTTCAACCGCCGGATGAAGCGGCGCTTCGACGAGGTCGGCATCGACATCCCGTTCCCGCACCGGATGGTGCTGACCCGCAGCCTCGACCGGCCGGAGGACGCGGCCGCCGCCGCTCAGGGGGCGTCGTCATCCGGATCGTAGTGGGAATCGTGCTTCTTGCGGGCCAGGTGCATCAGCCCGAGATTCAGGGCGACGATGCCGACCACGGCGATGCCCAGCGCGATCCAGCCGTGGATGCTCATATCCAGGTTGAACAGGTCGCCCATCGCTGGTCCTCCCGGTCCGCTGCGGCGTCTTTTCGGATGCCAAGCGCCGCTGCGATCTGTAATCTCTCTAAATCCGCCAATGGTTCCGCGGCTAGAGAGGGTTTGAGCCATGACGCTCGAGGAGAGATGTGTCTCCGCCGGCCTGAAGATGACCGATCAGCGTCGTGTCATTCTGCAGGTGCTGACCGAGTCACTCGACCATCCATCAGTCGAAACCGTCTATCACCGGGCCCGCGAGATCGACCCGTCGATCAGCATCGCGACCGTGTACCGCACCCTGCACCTGCTCGATGAGCTGAACCTGGTGCAGCGGCACGACTTCAATGAGAACTATTCCCGCTTCGAGGTCAATCTCGAGCATCACCACCACCTGATCGATCTGGAGACCGGTGAGGTCATCGAGTTCAAGGACCAGGAGCTGGAGGTGCTGAAGGAAAAGATCGCCAAGCGGCTCGGCTTCGAACTCGTCGATCACAGGCTTGAACTCTATGGCCGGAAAAAGAAGTCCTAAGGGCTGCGGCTTCGGCGAGCAGCCCTTCGCCGAGGGCTCGGCGGATTGCCGCTGCCAGAAGGCGGTGACCCGCGCCTACAGCGAGCTGGTGGCCCGCGGCGCACCGCGTTCGGTGGCCATGGACGCGGCGATCCGGGTCTTCGTCTATCATCACCCCGAGGTCCCGACCTTCCGCGCCCATGACACGGTGGAGACCTGGGTCTTTTCCGGTCCGCTGAACTGAGCGGCCTGCATGCCCCCGGCATCCGGGGCTCCCGGGCCGGGGCGTGGCTGCAGCGGCTGCGGCTGCCCAGCGGGCTGGTCCTCCTCACCTTTCTCGCGTCCCATCTGATTAACCATGCGGCCGGGCTTCTGTCGCTGGACGCGATGGAGCGAGGCCTCGGGCTGTTCATCCTGGTGTGGGAGAAGCAGCCGGGCCTGACCATCCTGTCCGCCGCCTTCCTGATCCACATCACCAATGCGCTGGTGTCGATCTGGCAGCGCCACAGCTTCCGGCTGAGGCCCTGGCAGGCGGTGCAGCTCGGGCTCGGCCTCGCCGTACCCCTGTTGCTGGCTGGTCATGTCTTCGCGACAGTGGTTGCTTTCGAGCGGTTCGGCGTCGGCACGCCCTATCGCTTCGTGCTGTCTCAGATGTGGGGTGGCGCCGGTTTGGGCGCGGTGCAGCAGATGGTGCTGGTGCTGGTCGCCTGGGGCCATGGCTGCATCGGCGTGCACTACTGGTTGCGGCTCAGGCCCTGGTACCCGAAGGCGCTGCCCTATCTCTACGCCGCCGCCCTGCTGGTCCCGGCGCTCGGCCTGGCCGGCTTCGTCTCGGCCGGGCTGCAGGTCCGGGCGCTGGCGGAACAGCCGGGCTGGCTCGAGGACCTGCACCGCTCGATCAGGCTAACGCCGGCGGCGCAGGCCTTTGCCGCCCAAGGGGCGCTGTGGACCCGGATCGCGATCCTGGCGCTGATCCTCGCCGCCTTCGCCGGGCCGGTCGTCCGCGCCGTCCGGGCCCGCCGCAGCGGCCCCAAGCTGTTCTACCGCGACACCAAGGTGCTCGACATCATCCCCGGCGCCACCGCGCTCGAGATCATCCGCGCCGCCGGCATCCCGCAGGCCATGGTCTGCGGCGGCCGCGGCCGCTGCTCGACCTGCCGGGTCCGGATCGGGCTGGGCGGTGAGCATCTGCCGCCGCCGGCGGCCGACGAGGCCCGCGTGCTGCAGCGCATCGGCGCGCCAGAAGGGGTGCGGCTGGCCTGCCAGATCCGGCCGGTCAAAGACCTCGAGGTCACGCCGCTGCTGCCGCCGAATGCGACCGCCCGCGACGGCTTCCAGGGCCCCGGCCACCGCCATGGGCAGGAGCGCGAGATCGCCGTGATGTTCGCCGATCTGCGCGGCTTCACCCGGCTGTCGGAGCACCGGCTGCCCTATGACGTGGTGTTCCTGCTGAACCGCTATTTCGCCGCCATGGGCCAGGCGATCGAGGCGGCGGGCGGCCAGGTCGACAAGTTCATCGGCGACGGGGTGATGGCGCTGTTCGGGGTCGAGGCGGGACGCGAGGCGGCCAGCCGCCAAGCGCTCGACGCCGCCCGGCGCATGGCGGCGCGGCTGGCCGAGCTGAACGAGGCCCTGGCCTCGGACCTGAAGGAGCCGCTGCGCATGGGCATCGGCCTGCATGTCGGCCCGGCGATCGTCGGCGAGATGGGCTATGGCGGGGTCAAGGGCCTGACCGCGGTCGGCGACACCGTCAACACCGCCAGCCGGCTGGAAGGGCTGTGCAAGGGCTATGGCGCGGAGCTGGTGGTGTCGCAGGACCTGCTCGACCATGCCGGCGCCGACCTGTCGGCCTTCCGTGCCGAGCAGGTGGCGATCCGCGGCCGGCGCGACCAGCTGTGTGTCCGCGTGGTCACCCGGATTGCCGACCTGGCGGAGGCGACGGGCGGCTTCGTGGGCTCGCCGGTATAAGACCCCGACCCCCTTTCTGTCATTGCCGGGCTGACCCGGCAATCCAGAGGATGTCGACAGTTTCTGGATGCCCGGGTCAAGCCCGGGCATGACAGCTGGTTGGGTGGGTTGGGACCAGAGCGGTCCCCGCTTCGATCAGATCGTGACGCCGAACAGCGTCTCCAGGAAGGCGCGCAGGGCGGCCCAGAGGGCGGCGGAAACGGCAACCAGGATCGCCAGCGCGCCAGCGCTGGCCGCCCAGCCGACCGAGACGGCGACGCCGTCGCGCTCGACCAGGCCGATGGCGAAGGCCGAGATCGCCAGCGCTGGCACCATGTTGCCGAGCGGGATCGGCATGAACAGGATGACGGCCAGCAGCAGGCAGGCGGCGCCGATGAAGCGGTCCGGCACCGGGCCGATCAGCAGCGACAGGCGCGGCCGCAGCAGCCGCTCAGCCTTGGCCAGCCACGGCACCATGCGCTCGACCAGCCGGGCGAAATCGGCCCGCGCCACCGACCGCCGGGTGATCATCCGGGGCAGCCACAGCACCGGGCGCCCGATCATCAGCTGGAAGGTGATGAACAGCAGCGGCGCGCCGAGGACCGAGGAGGTGCCGGGCGGCGTCGGCAGGATGTTGGGAACGGCGAAGACCAGCATCAGCGCACCGAAGGCCCGGTCGCCGAAGGCGGTCAGGATGTCGGCGATGGCGATGCGCTCGCCCCCCTCCGCGGCCAGATCCTGCAGCACCTCCGAGAAGCGCCGACGGCGCTTCGCCCCGGCGGGCGCCGGCGCGTCGGGGTCGTGCTGCTGGGTCTCGGGCTCGCGGGCGTCGGGCAAGGGGCTGGTCCGGCGTGATGGGTCCAGCCCCTGGTGTTACCGACTCCGCCGTGACAGGCGCAAGCGCGCGGTTGTCTCAGGCAGATCCCTAGAACTCGGAAAAGGTGAGGAGAGGCGCGTTGCCTCTCCAGCTTGCGAGACCTTTTCAAAATAGCTGAAGCCCGTTCCTTCTAAGTCCCCCCTCCCCTTGCGGGAGGGGGGCAGGGGGAGGGGGCTGCGCGCGTCCGCGCGCGAATGCGAAAAGGACAAGCTTCGCCATCGGGACCGGATCGCCAAAGTCTGGGCCGGTTCTGGGCTTCGAGAACCCCCTCCCCCTATCCCCCTCCCGCGAGGGGAGGGGCGACTCATTTTGCTTTCGGCCGATGTCGTTGCCGAGCCTCAGAGACATCCGAAGGACATTCTGAAAAGGCCCTGCAAGCGAGAGAGACAACGCGATCCGACCGCCGAGGTCAGGCCTCCCGCGCCGCCCACAGCAGGCCGCGATGCAGGATGGTCTTCATCGACCGGTTCTCGAACTCCTCCACCCGGTGGCCGAGCGCGCTGTAGAACACCCGGCCGGCGCCGTGCTTGCGCTTCCACACGACCGGCATGGTGTGGCCGGCGATCCAGGGCGCGTGATCGCCGGTGAAGGTGGTCTCGGCCAGCACCTCGTTGTTCGGGTCGACATGCATGTAGTACTGCTCGGACCGGTAGTCGAAATTCCCGATCCCCTGCATCACCGGGTCGTCCGGCCGGGTCACCCGCACCTGATAGTCGATGATGTTGCCGGGATGGGCCACCCACTGGCCGCCGGTCATGAACTGGTAGGCCACCTCGTTGCGGAAGGCGTCGCACATGCCGCCATGGAAGCCGGCCAGGCCGACTCCGCTCTCGATCGCGGCGCAGAGATTGGTGACCTCCTCCTTCTCCATCGTCGACATGGTGTAGATCGGCACGATCAGGTGCATGTCCTTCAGCGCCGGGTCGGCGAAGGCCTCTGTGGTGTCCTCGATGAACACCTCGAAGCCGTCGCCGCGCAGCATCCCGGCGACCTCATCCGCGCATTCCTTGGGGGTGTGGCCGTTCCAGCCGCCCCAGACGATCAGCGCCTGCCTCGTCATCGCTTCCTCTCCTTTTCGCGTCTCAGGCGGCGGCCCGGCCGAAGGCGGGCTCCACCGGCATCGGTTCCGGCCGCTCGCAGCGGCTCTCGATCTCGATCGGACGGCCCCCCTGGCCGGACCGCTCCACCGCTTCCATCACCTCCAGCACATGGAAGGCCAGCTCCGCATTGGCGCGGTGCGGCCGGCCGGTGCGGATCGCCTGGGCCAGGTCGGCCACGCCGATGATCCGGTAGTTGCCGTCGCCATAGGCATGGCCGGTGGCCTCGGCCTTCCATTCGGTGCGGTCGACAGAGACCAGGACCTCGCCGCCGAAGGTGTTCGGATCCGGCACGCTCAGCGACGCCGTCTCGCCATAGATCTCGATCGGCGCGTGGCGGTGGGCCGGGATGTCGAAGCTCATCACCAGGGTGACCACCGCGCCGGAGGCGAAGGCCAGCGTGCCGGTGATGTGGGTCGGGGTGCCGACCGGGACCACCTGCCCGGCGCGCGGGCCGCTGGCGATGCGGCGCTCGGTATAGGCGGCGGCGACCGTCCCGGTCACCCGCGCCACAGGACCCAGCATGTTGACCAGTGTGGTCAGGTAGTACGGGCCCATGTCGAACAGCGGGCCGCCGCCCTTGGCGTAGTAGAAATCCGGGTTCGGGTGCCAGCGCTCATGCCCCGGCACCATCATGAAGGCGGTGCCTGCGACCGGCCGGCCGATCCGCCCGGCATCGATCAGGGCGCGGGCCGTCTGCTGCCCGGCGCCGAGGAAGGTGTCGGGGGCGCTGCCGATCCGCACGCCCCTGGCCTTGGCGGCCTCCAGCAGGGTGCGGCCCTCGGCGGTGCTGACCGCCAGCGGCTTCTCCGCATGCACATGCTTGCCGGCGGCGATCGCCTGCAGCCCGACCGGCACATGCGCCTGCGGCGTGGTCAGGTTCAGCACGATCTCGATCTCGGGGTCGGCCAGCAGCTGCTCGATGCTCAGCGCCGCGATGCCGAACTCGGCAGCCTTGGCCTGCGCCGCCTCCAGGTTCAGGTCGGCGCAGGCGCGGACCTGCAGGATCGGGAAGTTCGGCGCCGCCTTCAGATAGGCGCCGCTGATCACGCCGCAGCCGATGATGCCGACTCCGACCGGTCTGTCGCTCATGGTCCTCTCCGCTATCGGGGCATGCCCTGGCCGTTCCAGGGCGCTTCGTAGAGCTGCCGCAGCACCAGGCTGGCCGCACCGCGGGCCCAGGCGTCGTCGCTCCATTCATGCAGGATGATCTGGGTGCCGCGCCGGATCGGCACCGGCACGATGCGGTCGATGGTGGCCAGCAGGGCCGGCTCCATCAGGTCGCGGGCCTGGATGGCGCTGCCGGCCACGATCACCTTGGGCGGGCTGTGCAGCGTGATCAGGTTGCCGACGGCGAAGCCCAGGATGGCGCCGGCCTCCTCGAACAAAGCGCGGATCTCGGCCCGGCCGGCCCGGGCCATGTCGCGCAGCCGGCCGATGGCGCGCGGATCCTCCGGCGCGATCGGCCCCGCCTCGGCGCCCAGCAGGGCGCGGGCACGGGTGACGATGCCGTGGTCGGAGACATAGGCTTCGATGCAGCCGCGCTGGCCGCAGCGGCAGGGCAGCCCGTCCAGGGCCATCTTGGTGTGGCCGAACTCCGTCCCCATCCCGGCGGCGCCGCGATGCACGTCGCCGTTCAGGAACAGGCCCAGCCCGACCGAATCCTCGACCGTGACCACAGCGAAGGTGTCGCTGTCGCGGCCCTGGCCGAACCAGTGCTCGGCCAGCGTGACCAGGTGGACGTCGTTCTCGACGATGGTGCGGACGCCCAGCCGTTCCTGCACCATCGCTGCCAGCGGCACGTCCGGCGCGCCCAGGATCGGGGTCCAGACGCAGGTGCCGCTGCGGCCGTCGATGAAGCCGGGCAGGCCGATGCCGATGCCGCCCAGCCGTTCGAGGCCGAGGTCGGCGTCGCCGACGCAGCGGCGAATGCCGTCCTCCAGGATGTCGGCCACCACCTCCGGCGCCTGGCGGGCGACGCGGATCGGCAGCGACAGGGTCTGCACCACATCGGCCTTGTAGTCGGTGACGGCGATGCTGATCTGGTGCGGCGCCAGCTTGACGCCGCAGACGAAGGCGGCCTCGCGGTTCAGCTCCAGCATCACCCGCGGCCGGCCGCGGGCGGCGGTGCCGACGCCTTCGACCGCGCGGGCCAGCACCAGGTTTTCCTCGAGCAGCCCGCCGGTGATGGCCGAGATGGTGGCCGGCGCCAGCTCGGTGCGCTGCACGATCTCGACCCGCGAGATCGGGCCGTAGCGCCGCACCACGTCCAGCACATGGAAGCGGTTGATCGCCCGCATCAGCTCCGGATCGGCTGTCTTCATTCCGTCAGGATCCGAATTTTATGGTGCGGCGCACCATGCCCGGATCGCCGGCGCGGCTGGGGGCGAGCGGCCTCGCCTGGTCTCGATTCAGCGCTTCCATTCCACCCGCCGGGCCATATCGTTCCGAATTCTCGGCAATCATCCGATTTTTCGATCTTGACAGGCCCCACCCTAGCCGGTCTGATAAATTCGTAAAACGAAAAAATTATCTGCCGTTCGTCCGGATGCGGCCATCGGGGAGAAAAGCACATGGACAGGTCTCGCTTCGCCAGCCGCAGCGACCTGACCGCCGCCGCGGAGGTGGCCGTCGGCATCCCGCCGGTGGCATGGTCTTCCCGATGCGGCGCCACGTCATCGCCGGCCTGATCATGGCGGCGATAAGGGGCTGATGACACTCTCGACAGACGGAAAGACGGGCATGGGTACGGAAGCGAAGCTGCGTTGGGGCATTCTCGGGCCGGGCCGGATCGCCCGGGACTTCGCCGGGGGCGTAGCCAAGTCGCGCACCGGGCGGCTGGTGGCGATCGGCACGCGCGATGCGGCGAAGCCGGGGCTGGCCGAGGCCTTCCCCGGCGCCCGGATCCATGCCGGCTACGAGGCGCTGCTGGCCGACCCCGAGGTCGATGCCGTCTACATCGCCACGCCGCATCCGGGCCATGTGCATTGGGGCATCCGCGCCGCCGAGGCCGGCAAGCATGTGCTGTGCGAGAAGCCGATCGCGGTCAACGCCTATGATGCCATGGCGCTGGTCGATGCGGCGCGGCGCGCCGGCGTGTTCCTGGCCGAGGCCTACATGTACCGCGCCCATCCGCAGACCCGGCGGCTGGCCGAGCTGGTGGCCGGCGGCGCCATCGGCGAGGTGCGGATGATCCAGGCCAGCTTCGGCTTCGCCGCCAAGTTCAACCCCGACCACCGGCTGTTCGCCAACGACCTGGCCGGCGGCGGCATCCTCGATGTCGGCGGCTATCCGGTGTCGATGGCGCGGCTGATCGCCGGCGCTGCCTCGGGCAAGCCCTTCCTCGACCCGGTCAAGGTCACCGGCGCCGGCCATCTCGGCCGCAGCGGCGTCGACGAATGGACCGCGGCAGTGCTGGAGTTCCCGAGGGGCATCGTCGCCCAGGTGGCCACCGGCGTGACGCTGGCGCTGGAGAACACGGTGCGGATCTTCGGCACCGAGGGCCGCATCGAGATCGCCTCGCCCTGGTTCTGCAGCGGCAAGGAGGGCGGCAGCAGCGCCATCGTCATCACCAAGGCCGACGGCAAGACCGAGACCGTGGCGATCGAGGAGGCCGGCTGGCTCTACGCCTTCGAGGCCGATGCCGTGGGCGACGCGGTGGCGGCGGGGCAGCGCGAGGCGGCCTTCATGACCCCGGCCGACAGCCTCGGCAACCTGAAGACCATGGATGCCTGGCGCGCCGCGATCGGCCTGGAATACGCGCTGGAGACGCCGGCCCGACGCACCGGCCCGGTCGACGGCCGGCCGCTCAAGGCCGGTGCCATGCGCCGGATCGACCTGCCCGGCGCCGCCCGCCAGGCCTCGGCCCTGGCGATCGGCGCCGTCGGGATCGAGAACATCAGCCAGGCCGGGATGCTGTTCGACCGCTTCTTCGAGCGCGGCGGCAACACCTTCGACACCGCCTGGATCTACCGCGCCGGCGGCTCCGACCGGGTGCTCGGCCAGTGGCTGGCCAGCCGCGGCGTGCGCGACGAGGTGGTGCTGATTGGCAAGGGCGCGCATGCGCCGCTGTGCTACCCCGACGTGATCCCGCGCCAGCTGACGGAATCGCTCGACCGGCTGCACACCGGCCGGCTCGACCTCTATCTGATGCATCGCGACAACCCGGACATCCCGGTCGGCGAGTTCGTCGACGTGCTCGACGCCGAGATCCGGGCCGGGCGCATCGGCTCCTGGGGCGGATCGAACTGGACCCGGGAAAGGCTGGACGAGGCGGCCACCTATGCCCGGGCCAACGGCAAGGCGGGGCCGGCCACGGTCAGCAACAACTTCAGCCTGGCCGAGATGATCCAGCCGGTCTGGCCCGGCTGCATCGCCGCGGCGGATGCGGAGTGGAAGGGTTGGCTGCGGCAGCGGCGGATGCCGCTGCTGGCCTGGTCCAGCCAGGCCCGCGGCTTCTTCACCGACCGCGCCGGCCGCGACAAGCAGCAGGACCCGGAACTGGTGCGCTGCTGGTACGGCGAAGGCAACTTCCGCCGCCGCGACCGCGCCGCCGAGCTCGGCGCCAAGCACGGCCGCTCCGCGAACCAGGTGGCCCTGGCCTATTGCCTGCACCAGGACTTCCCGGTCCTGCCGCTGATCGGCCCGCTGACGCTGGAGGAGTTGGAGGATTCGCTGCAGGCGCTCGACATCGCGCTGACGCCCGAGGAGGTGCGCTGGCTCGAAGGGTAAGCCGTCGTTCCAGTCAATCCGCCGCCGGCGACGGCGGCGGAAACAGGGAGGAGACAATCATGAATAGAATGCTGTCGGGCCTCGCGGCCTTCGCCGCTGCGGGCCTTCTGTCCGGCGTCGCCATGGCCGACGCCACGGTCAAATGGCTGCACATCGAGAACACGCCGGATACGGTCGCCTGGATGGAAAGCGTCGCCCGCGCCTATGAGGCGGCGCATCCCGGCGTCACCATCCAGATGCAGTATCTGGAGAACGAGGCCTACAAGGCCAAGCTGCCGACCACGCTGCAATCGTCCGACCGGCCGAACATCATCTACAGCTGGGGCGGCGGCGTGCTGCGCGACCAGATCAAGGCCGGGGTGATCGAGGATCTGACCGACGCGGTGAAGGGCGAATGGGCCGACCGGATCAGCCCGGCCGCGCTCGAGGCCTTCACCGTCGACGGCCATGTCTGGGGCGTGCCGGTGCTGGCCTCGCAGGTCGGCTTCTGGTTCAACAAGCCGCTGCTGGCCAAGGCCGGGGTCAAGGCCGAGGACATCAAGAGCTGGGACGACCTGCTGTCGGCGGTGAAGACGATCAAGGCCGCCGGCATCGTGCCGCTGGCGACCGGCGGCGCCGACAAATGGCCGATCCATTTCTACTGGACGCTGCTGGCGATGCGGATCGGCGGCAAGGACGCGTTCCAGGCCGCCTACAATCAGTCCGGCGACGGCTTCGACGGCCCGGTCTTCGTCAAGGCCGGCGAGCATCTGAAGGAGCTGGCGGCGCTGGAGCCGTTCGAGCCCGGCTATCTCGGCCTGACCAACCCGCAGGCTGCCGGCTATTTCGGCGACGGCAAGGCCGCGATGCACCTGATGGGCAACTGGGACTATCTGAACGCCAAGAAGAACAGCGCCTCCGGCAAGGGCATCCCGGATGCCGATCTTGGCTGGTTCGCGTTCCCGACCGTGGCGGGCGGCGCCGGCCAGCCGACCGACGTGCTGGGCGGCGTCAATGGCTGGCTGGTGACCAAGGGGTCGCCACCCGAGGCGGTCGACTTCCTGAAGTTCCTGACCAACAAGGAGAACCAGGAGAAGGCGGCCGAGCTCGGCGTCTACATCCCGGTGAACAAGGGCACGGCCGAGAAGCTGAAGAACCCGTATTTCCGCCAGATGGCGGAGAACATCGCCAAGTCCGGCTATTTCCAGGTGTTCTACGACCAGATGCTGGGCGCCAATGTCGGCCGGGTGGTGAACGACGTCGCCACCGACATCGCCTCCGGCGCGACCGACCCGAAGGACGCCGCCGACCAAGTCCAGGAAGCCTGGACGATGCGGTGAGCCGGATAGTGGCGATGGTGCGCTCCCAAYCCCAAGACGAGCTGCTGGTCTTTTCCTTGTCCCCCCTCCCCTTGCGGGAGGGGGGCAGGGGGAGGGGGCTGCGCGCGTCCGCGCGCGAATG
>NZ_JBFRCU010000130.1:0-14894 GCF_052113205.1 Inquilinus sp. YAF38
GCCGAACTCGGCGATCTCCACGCAGCTCTTGGCCCCGCACAACGTCGCCGCCAGCGCCACGAACAACAGCTCCGCCAGATCGTGCCGGGCGTTCGGGTCGCGCGGATCGCGAACCTCGCGCAGGATTGTGATCAGCGACGACATCGGGCCTCCTCCGCAAGAGAAAGCCTCTACAGAATCGATCTCTCTTCCTCCCGCAACCCCCTCCTTCATTCAAATGCGATTCCCCTGCCCGCAAGGGGAGGGGGGCAGGGGGAGGGGTCTGCGCGCGTCCGCGCGCGAATGCGCTGGGCACCGAATTCGCCGTCCGTGCGGGCTTGCGACGGTCTGGGCTGGCTCGGGCCGAGAGAACCCCCTCCCCCTAGCCCCATCCTGCGAGGGGAGGGGGGACTCAGAAGAGGCGGTGCGTGAATGTCTTAGCGCTTGCGGGAGAGGTCGAAATCGCACCGTGATTTCGGGTGAGGGGGCGGCCCCGGCCTCCCCGCCCGGCAAGGCCTGATCCATGCGCGTCCTGGTGCTGTTCGCGCATCCGGTCGAGACCAGCTTCCACGCCGCGCTGCACCGGGCGATGGTCGACGCTCTGCGCCGGGCCGGGCACGAGGTCGACGACTGCGACCTCTATGCCGAGGGCTTCGACCCGATCCTGACCCGGCAGGAGCGGCTGCAGTACCACGACCTGTCGGTCAACCGCCGCCCGGTGGAATCCCATGTCGAGCGCCTGCTGCGGGCCGAGGCGCTGGTGATCATGGCGCCGGTGTGGAATTTCGGCTTCCCGGCGATCCTGAAGGGCTGGTTCGACCGGGTGATGCTGCCCGGCGTATCCTTCGTGATGAAGGACGGAAGGGCCGCTCCGAACCTGCAGCACATCCGGTCCCTGACCGCGGTTGTCTCCTATGGCGGCACGCGCTGGGCCTCGCTACTGATGGGCGACCCGCCGCGCAAGCTGGTGCGGCGCTGGCTGCGCGGCCTGATCCGCCCCTGGGCGCCGGCGCGCTACCTCGCCCTCTACGGCATGAACCGCGCCACCGACGCCGACCGCGACCACTTTCTGGCGCGGGTGGTCGGGGCGGCTGAGAGGCTGTGACCGTCGCGGGGTCTAGGATAGCACCCGGAGAGGCGGCTATGCTTATCCGGCCAAAGCCTCGGGGGAGGGTGGATTGGCAGTTCTCTTCGATGGCGAGCTTTTCGCCGACTATCATCAGTTCTATCTGTCGGATGCCGCCGGCAATGCGGAAATGCCGACGGACTGGACGGACGAGGCCCTACGCCGTCGCATCCTGTGTGCGGACGGGGTTCTGGTAGTCTCAACCGCCCGGAATATGACGGTACCCGTGCGGATCGAGCTTCACGACGAAGAGCCTCAGTTCGATGCGGGCCTCGCCGATCACATCGTCATCGGCGATTTGCGGACATCCGGCGAGATCGTCGTCGCGGGATGCAGCGACTATCTGCCTGACGCCGCGCGCCGATCGGTCCCGGAAGGTGATTTGCGGGTAATGATAGTATTCACAGGCCTCGGCTCGCTCAGCGAGGATGGTCTCGCCGGCGAAGATCGCTACGTCGTCCATCTCTGGCCCGGCAGAGGAGAGGGCGTTGCCGTGCTGCGCCAGTGGAGCGCCGACTGACTATTCCTACAGCCGGCCACTACCAATCCCGGAGGGAATCGTGGGACCGCACCTGCGAAAGCTTCTGTCCATAGCGAGCGAGCCACTCGCCGACACCGTCGGCCCGGCGGAGGCGAGGCTCAACTTTCCCAGCATCGAGTCCGACCTGGCGTCCGCGTTGGCATCAAAGAACGGATTTTTTGCCTTCGAATCAGCGCTTTGCGTGTTCCCGACCCAGCCGTCCGACGCCGCTTATGACCTTCCGGCATGGAACCATCCGGCCCTTTGGAAGAAGGAATACGACCTTTTCCCGCAGAACTGCCTCTGCTTTGCCGAAGATGCATTCGGCATGCAGTTCTGCCTCATGGACGGGATGATCGCCGGGTTCGATCCGGAGACCGGGGAGTTCAAACGCCTCTGCCGGACGATCGAAGACTGGGCCGAGCTCATTCTCGATGACTTCGACTACCTGACCGGCCATTCCCTCGCCCATGACTGGCAGAAGAAGCACGGTCCCCTCCCGGCGAAGCATCGGCTCGTACCGCTGATGCCGTTCGTGTGCGGCGGCGCGTTCTCGATCGACAATCTGGCGGCGTTGGAGTCGACAAGGGGAATGACGGCGCGCGCGGACCTCGCCCGTCAAATCCGCGATCTTCCGGATGGATCAAAAATCCGCTTCGAGATTATCCCGTGAAGAAGGTGCCGGAGCAGGACAGGCGCCCCGCCTACACCTCGACCTCCACCAACGCGGTCTCGGGCTGGGAGCAGCAGGCGAGGATCCAGCCTTCGGCGATCTCATCGTCGGCGATGCCGCCATTGTGCTCCATCCGCACCTCGCCCTTCAGCTTTCGCACTAGGCAGGTGCCGCAGAGGCCCTGGCGGCAGGCGGTCGGGATGCGCAGGCCGCAGCCCTCCGCCGCCTCCAGCACCGTCTGGCCCGGCAGCACCGTGGCCTTGCGGCCGGAGCGGGTGAAGGCGACCTGCATCCCCTCCCCCGCCGGCGCGGGCGGCGGCGCGATCGGGGCCGCGACCGGCACCGGCGCCGGGGTGGCGCCGAAGCTCTCCTCATGCCAGCGCGCCGCCGGCACGCCGAGTTCGCCGGCCACATGCCGGGCCGCCTCCATGAACCGATCCGGGCCGCAGCAGAACACCGTCCGCCCGGCCAGATCCGGGCATAGGGCGGACAGCAGCGCCTGCTCCAGCCGGCCGCTGGACCAGCCCTCGCCCGCCGGCGCGCCGGTGACGACGAAGCGCAGCCGCAGGCCGGACGCCACCTCGGCCATGTAGCCCAGCTCCGACCGGAACAGCAGGTCCTGCGGCCGCCGGGCGAAATGGACATAGACCACATCGGTCTGCGGCGCGGTGTCGAACAGCCAGCGCGCCATCGACATCATCGGCGTGGCGCCGCTGCCGGCCGACAGGAACAGATAGCGCTCGGCCGGATGGTCGAGCAGCGAGAAGCGGCCGGTGGGGCCATGCGCGGTCAGCGCATCGCCGACCTTGAGCTTGTCGAACAGCCAGCGGGTGGCGACGCTGCCCGGCTGCACCTTGGCCGTGATCTTGGCGTGGTGCGGCCGCGACGGGGTGGAGGCCAGGGTGTAGGTGCGCAGCACCGGCTCCGGCCCCGCCGGCAGTTCCAGCGTCACGAACTGGCCGGGGCGGTAGGAGAACCAGCTGCCGTCCTCCGCCTCGAAGCGGAAGGTGCGGACGTCCGGCGCCTCCTCACGGATGCCGATGCAGCGCAGCCGCGCGGTCTTCGCGTTCCACAGCTTCGGCGTCGCGGTCAGGGGGCCGGGCATGTCCCGTCGCCCCTACGCCACGTCGCGGATCGGGGCGGCGGCGGCGTCGCCGCCGAGCCGGCGGGTGAGGGTGTCGGCATACCAGTCGACGAACTGGATCACCGCGCCCTCATGCATCTTCGAATACGGCCCGGGCTCATAGGCCGGGGACAGGATGCCGCGCTGGTTCTCCTCGACGATGCGGCGGTCCTCGTCATTGGTCGCGGACCACACCTCGGTCAGGGCCCGGAGGTCGTAGTCGACGCCCTCGACCGCGTCCTTGTGCACCAGCCATTTGGTGGTGACCTCGGTCTCGGTCGGGCTGATCGGCAGGATGCGGAAGCTCAGCGCGTGGTCGGCCAGCAGGTGGTTCCAGCTGTTCGGGTAGTGGTACAGCAGCATCGAGCCGAGCTTGGTGGTCGGGAACTCGGCCAGCAGGCGGTTCACCGCCGGCTGCCCGCTCATCGTCATCGAATGGGCGTCGTTGATGAACGGCACGCGCATCACCCGGTACTGCATGTCGTCCGAGATCTGGTAGCGGCTGGGCAGGCCGATCGCCTCGCAGCGCTGCCAATGCTCGAGGATCTCCGGGTTCTCCTCCATCCCCTTCTGGCCGCTGGTCAGGGTCGGCTGGTCGGAGAAGACGCGGCACAGCTCCGGATGGTTGCCGGAGCAGTGGTAGCATTCGCGGTTGTTCTCCATCACCAGCTTCCAGTTGCCCTTCTCGATGATGGTCGAGCTGTGGGCGACCTTGGCCTCGGCCAGGAAATGCGGCGCCATATAGGGCTCGACCATGCGCCGGAACGGCTCGAAGTCGCGCGGCTGCTCGGCCAGCGAGATGAAGATCCAGCCGCCGACCTCGTGGCAGGCCACCGGCTTCAGCCCGAACTGCGCCGGGTCGATGTCGTTCATCATGTCGCGGGCGAAGATCAGCTTGCCCTCGAGGTCGTAGGTCCACTGGTGGTAGGGACAGACCAGACGCGGGCGCGAGCCGCGCTCGTCGGTGCACAGGCGCGAGCCGCGGTGGCGGCAGACATTGTGGAAGGCGCGGATGGCGCGGTCGCGGCCGCGCACCACGAGCACCGGGTATTCGCCGATCTGCACGGTCAGGAAATCGCCCGGCCGCGTCACCTCGCAGGCATGGCCGATAAACAACCAGTCCTTGTAGAAGATGTGCTCCAGGTCCAGCGCGAGATAGGCGGGGCTGGTGTAGAAATCCCGCTTCAGGCTGAAGCCCGGTGCGCGGGACAGCAGATCCATCAACATGGCCGAACGCGCTTCCATACCCGACCCTCTCCTATGGGCACGGTCGCAGATGTGGCATCCGGGTACGCGCGCTCGGAGACCGGACCGGCCCTTCGCGAACATGCCCGCCGACCGCCCACCGCGATCACCGAGACAAACTCCTTCGAGGCTGGTTTCCGGGCTCCGGCGGGCTTCTTGGCCGGTGCGGCGCCTTCCCGGATCGCTCCAGTGGCCCCTGCCGCACCTTACACCGCCGTTACCGTTGCGGGGGCAGCGCCGGGTTCACACCGGCTTCCCAATTCTCCGATCCGCGGCTGCTCTGTTCCACAGCATCGGACCGGCACCTCTTGGCGGCGATCATGGCGCGACTCCGCGGCCCCGCACGCTCCAGAGCCGACACGCCATGACGCGGCTGCGACACGGCATTTTCTGCTGCGGCATGGCCGCGCTGCGCCAGCCTCTGCCGCCGCCGGAGGCGAATGCGCAGCCCCTGCCGGCACCGCCGGCGGATAATCGGGCCATCGGAACCGGAGGACGCACCATGAAACTGACCGATTTCAAGATCCTGACCTTCGACTGCTACGGCACGCTGATCGACTGGGAGACCGGCATGGTCAACGCGCTGGCACCGCTGACCGCCCGCGCGAAGGCTCCGCTGAGCCGCGACCGGATTCTGGAAGCCCATGCCCGCCATGAATCGGCGCAGCAGCGCTGGACCCCGGCGCGGCGCTACAGCGAGTTGCTGGCGATCGTCTACAAGCGCCTGGCCGAGGAATGGGGCGTGGCGGCGAGCTGGGAGGAGGCGCTGGCCTATGGCCGCTCGATCAAGGACTGGCCGGCCTTCGCCGACACCGCCGGCGCGCTGCAGTACCTGAAGAAGTACTACAAGCTGGCCATCCTCTCGAATGTCGACAATGCCAGCTTCGCCCTCAGCAACGTCCGGCTGCAGGTCGAGTTCGACGCCGTCTTCACCGCCGAGGATATCGGCAGCTACAAGCCGGCGTCGCGCAACTTCGACTACATGCTGGAGAAGCTCGGCGGCATGGGCATCGCCCCGGGCGTGGTGCTGCACACGGCGGAGAGCCTGTTCCACGACCACGAGCCGGCGACGGCGGCGGGCCTGGCCACCTGCTGGATCCACCGCCGCCACGCCGAAGGCGGCTTCGGCGCCACCATGAAGCCGGCGACCGAACCCAAGGTCGATTTCCGCTTCACCAGCATGGCGGAACTGGCAAAAGCTCACCAGGAGGCGTTGCGGGGTTAAGTCCGCGGCCGATCGGACGGGGGAAGGATGACGCCGAAGCTGGACCGGATCGACATCGCCATCCTGGCCCGGCTGCAGGCCGACGGGCGGATCACCAATGCCGCGCTGGCGGAGGCGGTCGGCCTGTCGCCCAGCCCCTGCCTGCAGCGGGTGAAGCGGCTGGAGGCGGCGGGCTACATCGCCGGCTACGGCGCCCGCATCGCCCTGGCGAAGCTGACCGAGACCGTGACCGTGTTCACCGAGGTGACGCTGAGCGACCACCGGCGCGAGGACTTCATCCGTTTCGAGGCCGGGCTGGCCACGGTGGAGGAGCTGCTGGAATGCCACATGGTCAGCGGCGGCTACGACTACCTGCTGCGCTTCCTGGCCCGAAGCATCGCCCATTACCAGCAGGTGATGGAGGCGCTGCTGGACCGGCGCCTCGGCATCGAGAAGTACTTCAGCTACATCGTCATCAAGTCGCCGATCCTGCGCCAGACCGCCCCGCTGCAGAAGCTGCTGCGGGAGGATAGCGAGTAGGTTGGGTTCGCGACTGCGAACCCAACACTGATCCCGTCGCGCGATGTTGGGTTCGCGGCCGCGAACCCAACCTACATCCGACGACTGTTCACCCCGTCGCCAAACCACGCAGATTGCGGTTGGCGACGGCCAGCATCGACAGGTCGACCTGGTCCAGCGCCTTCAGTTCGGAGACCAGCTGGTCGATCCGGTCCACCGGGGCGCGGCGATGGTCGACCCAGGCCTCGACCRCCGCCGCCCCGGCGGCGCCCGCCGGCGCGTCCTGCAGGGCGCGCACCGCGAGGTCGGCCTGCAGCGTGTACAGGTCGTCGACGATCGCCCCCACCGCCTGCTTCTGCCAGTGGTTGCTGGCCGGCATCCGGCTGGCGCCGTCGCGCAGCCAGGCCAGGCCCAGCCGGCGCCCGGTCTCGAAATAGACCGACGCCACCTCGCTGACGCCGCGCCCGGCCTGGTCGGCGATGCGGATGATGTCCAGCCCGGCCGCCCACAGGTTCAGCCGGGCGACGCGGCGGGCCAGCTCCTCCGGGAAGCCGGCGTCGACGAAGCCCTGGGCGCGGGCGTCGATCACGGCGCGGGCGTCGTCGAAGATCGCGGCGTCCAGCTGGCTCTCCAGCTCGGCCAGGCCGGGCTTGAGATGCGCCACGTCCTGGCTGATGTTCAGGCCGCGGCCCTGCTGGCGCAGGATCCAGGCGACGCTGCGCTCGATCAGCCGCCGTGTCGCCAGCATGGCGCGGATCTGGGCCTGGGCCTGGGCCTTGTTGTCCAGCGCCTCGACCGCCGCCCAGATGTCGCGCAGGCCGAAGCCGTCGCGCACGATCAGATAGGCGCGGGCGATGTCGGCCACGCCCATGCCGGTCTTGTCCACCAGCTCGGAGACGAAGGTGGCACCGACCCGGTTCACCATGCTGTTGGTGACATGGGTGGCGACGATCTCGCGCCGCAGCCGGTGCTGCGCGATGGCGTCCTTGAAGCGCTCGCGCAGCGCCGTCGGGAAGTACAGCACCAGGTCGTCGACCAGGGCCGCGTCGTCCGGCAGGTCGCTGGCCAGCAGCGCGTCGTAGATGTTGATCTTGGCATAGGCCAGGATCACCGCCTGCTCCGGCCGGGTCAGCCCCTCGCGGTTGCCGGAGCGCTGGGTCAGTTCCTCGTCGGTCGGCAGCATCTCGATCACGCGATCGAGCTTCCCGGCCTTCTCCAGCCCGCGCATGAAGCGGGCCTGCTGGTCCAGGAGCTCGAAACCCTCGCCGACCGCCAGCGACAGCGCCTGGCTCTGCAGGTAGTTGTCGCGCAGCACCAGATGGCCGACCTCCTCGGTCATGCTCTCCAGCACCACGTTGCGCTGCTTCAGCGTCAGGTCGCCGGCCTGGACGACGGCGCCCAGCAGGATCTTGATGTTGACCTCGTGGTCCGAGGTGTCGACGCCGGCCGAGTTGTCGATGAAGTCGGTGTTCAGCTTGCCGCCCGACCCGCCGGCGCCGATGCGGGCATATTCGATGCGGCCGAACTGGGTGACCGCGAGGTTGGCGCCCTCGCCGATCACGCGGGCGCGGACGTCGCGGCCGTTGATGCGCAGGGCGTCGTTCGCCTTGTCGCCGGCATCGGCATGGCTCTCGCGGCTGCCCTTCACATAGGTGCCGATGCCGCCAAAGAACAGCAGGTCGACCTCAGCCTTCAGCATGGTCTGGATCAGCTCGTTCGGCGTCACCGTCTCGCGCCCGATGCCGAAGCGGGCGCGGATCTCGGGCGACAGCTTCACCGACTTGGCGCGGCGCTCGTAGACCGCGCCGCCGGGCGACAGCTTCGCCTGGTCGTACTGGTCCCAGGAGCCGCGGCCGAGGTCGAACAGCCGCTTGCGCTCGGCGAAGCTGGCCGCCGCGTCCGGATCCGGGTCGACGAAGATGTGCAGGTGGTTGAAGGCGCCGAACAGGCGGGTGTGCTCGGACAGGATCATGCCGTTGCCGAACACGTCGCCCGACATGTCGCCGACGCCGACGCAGGTGAAGTCCTGGGCCTGGATGTCGGTGCCGAGCTCGCGGAAGTGCCGCTTGACCGATTCCCAGGCGCCGCGGGCGGTGATGCCCATCTTCTTGTGGTCGTAGCCGGCCGAGCCGCCGGAGGCGAAGGCATCGTCCAGCCAGAAGCCATAATCCTGGCTGACCCCGTTGGCGATGTCGGAGAAGGTGGCCGTGCCCTTGTCGGCCGCGACCACGAGGTACGGATCGTCCTCGTCATGCCGGACCACGCGCTCCGGATGCGTGGTCTCGCCGCCGACGATGGTGTCGGTGATGTCGAGCATCCCGCGCATCAGGATCTTGTAGCATTCGATGCCTTCGGCCTGGAACGCCTCGCGCCCGGCCGCGGCGGCCGGCGGACGCTTCAGCACGAAGCCGCCCTTCGAGCCGACCGGGACGATGACGGTGTTCTTCACCATCTGCGCCTTCATCAGCCCCAGGATCTCGGTGCGGAAATCCTCGCGCCGGTCGGACCAGCGGATGCCGCCGCGGGCAACCTTGCCGCCGCGGAGATGCACGCCTTCCATCCGCGGGCTGTAGACGAAGATCTCGCGCCAGGGCCGCGGCAGAGGCAGCTCCTCGACCGACAGGCTGTCCAGCTTCAGCGACAGGTAGGATTTCGGCCGGCCCTGGTCGTCGGTCTGGAAGTAGTTGGTGCGCAGGGTCGACCGCACCAGGTTCAGGAAGCGGCGGAGGATGCGGTCCTCGTCCAGGTTGGTGACCGCGTCCAGCGCGTGCTCGATCTCGACCAGCATGCCGCGGATCGCCACCTCGCGGTCGCCGGTCAGGTCCGGGTCGAAGCGGGTGGCGAACATGCGGACGATGGCGCGCGTCGTCTCCGGATGCGCCACCAGCGTGTCCTCGATCGTCTCCTGGCTGAAGGCGAAGCGGGCCTGGCGCAGGAATTTGGTGTAGGCGCGCAGCAGCGTGATCGAGCGCCAGTCGAGCCCGCCGGCCAGCACCAGCCGGTTCAGCCGGTCATCCTCCATGTCGCCGGTCCAGATCCGCTCGAAGGCGGTCTGGAACACGGCCTTGAGGCGGTTCAGCTCGATCGGGTCGCCGCTGCGGCTGCGCATCTCGAAATCATGGATCCAGACCGGGCCATGGCCCTGCCCCAGACCTTGAAGACTGACCTCGGTCGGGAACTCCGACACCACCTTGAAACCGAGATGCTCCAGCATCGGCAGCACGTCGGACAGCGGCACCGGCGTGCCGCGGTGATACAGCTTGAAGCGCAGCTCGTTCGGCGCCGATTCGATCGGGCGGAACAGATGCAGCCCGATCTCGCCGGCCTCGTCGATCTCCTCGATCCGCTCGATGTCGACGATCGCCGCCGCCGGTGGGGTTTCCTCGCGATAGCCGGCCGGGAAGGCCTCGGCATAGCGCCGCAGCAGGATCAGCCCCTGCTCCTCGCCCTTCTTCTCGACCAGGGCCGATTGCAGCAGGTCGGACCAGCTGCGCCCGGCCTCGACCAGCCGCTCCTCGATCACGTCGACCGGCTCGTCGGTGCCGGCGCCGGGCTCGGTCTTGATCAGGAAATGGACGCGGGCATGCGCCCCTTCGGTCATCTGGGTGCTGAAGGCCGTGACCGCGCCGCCATAGGCCTTCTGCAGGATCTTCTGGATGCGGTGGCGCAGGTCGGTGTTGTAGCGGTCGCGCGGCACGTAGACGAGGCAGGAGACGAAGCGCCCGAACGGGTCGCGGCGCACGAACAGCGCCGTCCGCTGCCGCTCCTGCAGGTGCAGCACACCCATGCCGATGTCGAGCAGCTGCTCCTCGGAGATCTGGAACAGCTCGTCGCGCGGATAGGTGTCGAGGATATGGCCCAGCGCCTTGCCGTCATGGCTGCGCGGGTCCATCCCGGCGCGCGCCAGGGTGCGGCTGACCTTGGCCCGCAGATAGGGGATGTCGCGGGCGCTGCGGCTGTAGGCGACCGAGGTGAACAGGCCGACGAACATGTGGTCGCCCTTCACCTCGCCGGCCTCGTCGAAGATCTTGATGGTGAAGACGTCGAGATGCACCGGCCGGTGCACCGTCGCCTTCAGGCTGGCCTTGGTGACGGTCAGCGGCGCCGTGCTGCGCAGCATCGACTGCGCCTCTTCCGACATCCGGTCGTAGCGGCGGGCGCCGTCGAACACCGAGACCTCGGCCTGGCGCAGGATGCCCAGGCCACTGCCCGGCACGATCGCGATCTCGAGCCCGTCCTCGGTCCGAGCGAAGTCGTAGCGGCGATAGCCCAGGAAGGTGAAATGGTCGTCCTCGAGCCACTCCAGGAAGGCGATGATCTCGCGCGTCTCACCCGGGTCGACCGGCAGCGCCTTGTGGTCGAGCTCCTCGAGCACGGTGCGGATCTGCTGCCGCATCTGACTCCAGTCCTCGACCGCGGCGCGGACATCGGCCAGCACGCCGCGCAAGGTCGCCGCGATCCGGTCGAGCGTCGCCTGATCGGTGCGCTCGTCGACCTGGACATGCATGAAGCTTTCGGCGGGCGTGCCTTCCGGCGCCGCGGCCGGGTCCTGCACGTCGGTCAGCCGGCCCTGGGCGTCGCGGGTGACGGCGATGATCGGATGCACCACCAGATGCACGGTCAGGCCGAGCTCGGACATCGCCGCGGTCACCGAATCGACCAGGAACGGCATGTCGTCGTTGATGATCTCGACCACGGTGTGCGGGCTGCGCCAGCCGTAATCGTCATAGACCGGGTTGAAGATCCGGATCTTGACCTCGCCCTTGCGGCGCTCGCCGCCGAACTGCAGCAGGCCGAGGGCGACGCTGTAGAGGGTGTCGGTGCCCTCGCGCAGCACGTCGTGCGGCGGCACGTTGCGGAAATACAGGCGGGTGAACCGCTCGGCCATTCCTCCCTTCGCCGGATCGAGCCGCTGCTTGGCCAGCGCCACGACACCATCGACGATTTCGGCCTTGTGCTGATCGGCCTTTGACATCCTGCAGACTCCAGAGAGCGTGCGGCCCGGCCCCTCTCGAAACCATAGCGGGCCGCATCAGGGCCCCAAGGGCATACAATCAACCCGGGTAAAAGGAAACCGCCGAACCGTGACGGTTCGGCTGCATTCTCCGCCGATTTTGTCAGACGATACGGGCGGTTAGGACATTCCCGGTCACAAAGTCTCCGCAATCCGGTCCGAAATAACCCATCGTTGGTCCGGAACGTTCGCTTCGAACGTGTTCTGGACGGCGGCCCCGCTTCGCCTGTATGGAAGAACAGTATTGGAAGAAATGATTCCGCCGCCAAAACGAGAAAGAGAGAGCGTGTTGTCGAATCGTCATCACCCCTCGCCGACCCTCTTCATCGCCCTCGCCGCGGCGGCCCTGCTGGGCGCCTGCCAGACCGCCGGACATCAGGCGCAGATCCCGCCCTATGATTTTCCGAAGGTGTCCAGCGCGTGGCATGACGAGGTCAACGTCGTCTACACCGGCACGCTCGAGGTCGGCCGGCCCTGCACCGTGCTGCGCCGCGACGACGGCAGCGAGGTGTCGGTCCAGGGCAAGCCGGTCCCGGTCCGGATCGGCGACCGCGTCACCATCTCCGGCCCGACCGCGAAATGGTCGCTGTGCCAGACGCTGGAGACGATCCGCGCCGACAAGGTCGACGTCATGACCAGCGCCTATCTGCCGGCCGCCGGCGGCACCGCCGTGACCGTTGTCCCCGGCGCCGTGATCGTGCAGCCGATGCCGTGATCGCCGCCGGCGTGACGGCATAGGGATTTTCTTTTCATCGGCTGCAGGCATACTCCCGCCCGGGATACGGGAGGGGAGGCCCGGATGCTGTACGCCATTCTCTGCTACAACTCGGAAGAGGTCCTCGGCGCCTGGACGCAGGAGGAGGACGACGCGGTCATGGCCCGGCTGGACGTCGTCCACCGGCGGCTGGCCGCGAAAGGCAAGCTCGGCCCCGCCGCGCGGCTGGCCTTCACCAGCGCCGCGACCACGCTGATGAAGGGCCACCAGCCGCCGCTGGTGATCGACGGCCCCTATGCCGAGACCAAGGAGCAGATGCTCGGCTTCTACGTGGTCGACTGTGATTCGCAGGACGAGGCGGTGGCCATCGCCCAGGAGCTGGAGCAGGCGAATCCCGGCCTCGGCGGCTACGAGATCCGGCCGGTCCGGCTGTTCCTGCCCGACGCCCGCCAGGGCTGACCGGCCTCAAGCGGCGCCGGCGGCGGCACAGATCATCGCCACGCCCGAATCGGCGATCGCTTCCAGAGTGGCGCGGGCCTCACCCGCCCGGGCGCGCACGGCCAGCGAATGCAGCACCGCCGCAGCCAGCCGGGCCAGCGTGACGGGGTCGGTGCCCGCGCCGATCTCGCCGCGGTCCCGGGCCAGGCGGAACCGCTCCTCCAGCTCCTGCTCGAAGGCCGCGAGGCTGCCGTGCAGCATCGCGCGCACGGCCGGGTGCAGCACCGCCTCCACCGCCGCCGTGCCGATCAGAAGGCAACCGCGCGCTCCCGCCCGTTCGTCCAGATAAGTCGACAGCGCCGTGGCGTAGAGGATCCCGAGCCCCTCACGCAATGACCGGCCGGGATCGAGCGCCTGCCGGATCGCGACCAGGCTCGCGTCGCGATAGCGTTCGAGCGTCCGCAGATACAGTGCCTCCTTGTCGCCGAAGGCGCCGTACAGGCTGGGCCGGTTCATCGCCGTCGCGGCGCTCAGGGCATCCAGCGAGCTGCCGGTGAAGCCGCCTTCCCAGAACACGTCCCGCGCCTGCGCCAGCGCCGCATCCGGATCATAGGCCCGCGGCCGGCCACGCTTTCTCGGGGCTTCGCTCATTTTTGTACTGCTTCGCAGGTTAACTCTTGACTACATGTTATCATGCGGTACGGTACAAAAATAAATGCACTTTCACGACGGCCTCGAAGCCGCCCGAAAAAGAGGATCTGGGAGATGACCATGAAGCTGTACATGCATCCGGGCGCCTGCTCGCTGTCGCCGCACATCGTGTGCCGCGAGCTGGACCTGCCGATGGAACTGGTCGAGGTCGACCGCGCGACGCACCGGACGGAGGACGGCGAGGATTATCTGCGCGTCAACGGCAACGGCTATGTGCCGGCGCTGGCCCTGGCGGACGGGCGGGTCCTGACCGAGGGACCAGCCATCGTGCAGTATCTCGCGGATCTCCACCCCGAAGCCGGGCTGCTGCCGCCACCCGGCAGCGTCGAGCGCAGCCGGGTGCAGTCCTGGCTGAACTTCATTTCCGCCGAGCTGCACAAGCCGATGGTGATGCTGATGCTCCCCGCCTATGCCCCGGCCCGGGCCGCAGTGGCGGCGCTGGTGGACAAGCGCCTGGACTGGCTGGCCGGGCAGCTCGCGGGGCCGTATCTGACCGGCGACCGCTTCACCGTGGCCGATGCCTATCTGTTCGTCTGCCTGAACTGGTCGCCCTGGAACGGCGTCGACCTAACGCGCCGGCCGGCGCTGGACGCTTTCCACCGGCGCGTCGCCGCCCGGCCGGCGGTGCAGGCGGCGCTGGCGGCGGAAGGGCTGGTGCAGCGCGACGACGGGTTCTTCGGCCCGCGCCCGGCCGAGGCGGCGCAGTGATGAGCGCGGAGGCGCCGTCGGCGCAGGAGCGCGAGACCGCCGCGCTGATGCACCGGTTCAACGCCGTGTTCCAGCGCCACGACCCGGCCGCGCTGGCGGAGCTGGTGGCGGAGGATTGCGTGATCGAGAACACCCAGCCCGCTCCGGACGGCACCCGCCATGTCGGCCGCGACGCCTGCGTGGCGCTGTGGACCCGAATCGCGACCGCGCCCGGGACCGGCTTCGACATCGAGGACGTCGTGGTGCTCCGCGACCGCGCCATCATCCTGTGGCGCTATCGCTGGGGTGCCGACGACCAGAGCTCGGTCCGCGGGGTCAACCTGATGCGGGTCCGCGACGGCCGCATCGTCGAGGCGCTGGGCTACGTCAAAGGGGCATGAAGGACATGGCCGGGATTCGCCCGGCTTGACTCTCCGGGCCAGCGGTGGATTCATATTGGAACAAATACGGAACATCATGCCTCGCCATGTCTGCCCTCGCCGCCCTGCGCGAGCGCCTGAACCGATACGGATCCGCCGTCGAAGATCCGGGAGTCCTGCCGCTCGCTTTGCCCCCGATCGATGACCGCTTGCCGCGCGGCGGGCTGGCGCTCGGCCGGCTGCACCGGGTCGCCGGCGCCGACGGCGACCCTGCCGGGGCGGCGGCCACCGGCTTTTCCGCGCGGCTGCTGGCCCGGCTGCAGCGGCGCGGGCCGGTGCTGTGGTGCGCCGCG
Organism: Inquilinus sp. YAF38; assembly: GCF_052113205.1. NCBI lineage: Bacteria > Pseudomonadati > Pseudomonadota > Alphaproteobacteria > Rhodospirillales > Rhodospirillaceae > Inquilinus > Inquilinus sp. YAF38. Next base: position 14,688 of record NZ_JBFRCU010000130.1, read on the forward strand.
GCCGACGACCTGTACCCGCCGGCCCTGGCCGCGCTGGGCCTGGCGCCGGACCGGCTGATCCTGGTCCGGCCGCGCGACGAGACCGGCGTGCTGGCGGTGGTGGAGGAAGCGCTGCGCACCCGCGGCTTCGGCGCCGTGCTGGCCGAGGCGGCGCGCGCCGACCTGCTGGCCGAGCGGCGGCTGCAGCTGGCCTGCGAGTCGCACGGC
>NZ_JBFRCU010000131.1:0-14838 GCF_052113205.1 Inquilinus sp. YAF38
GGCCGGCGGCGGGCATCGGACGATCGTCACTCGATGCGGCGGGACTCCGCCGAGCGGCTGAACAGGATCCCGTCCGGCAGCCGGCTGTCGGCCATGTCCCCGTCCGTGGTGCAGATCGCCGCGACATAGCTGCGGACCGGGCCGGCACCGCGCCGGACGTCCTTGTCGTGGTTCAGGGCGATGACGTTGTCGATGCCGGCCTTGCCGCCGCCACCGCGGGAATCGATGCTCATCATCTCGTTCATGCACATCTTCGAGCGGTCGACGCACATGTTGAGGATGGCGCCGTAGAGGTCGGGGGCCACGGTGCCGTAGTGGCGCACCGGCTCGCGCTCGCTCGGGCGCTCCAGCGTCAGGTACTCCTCCCGGCTCAGGCTGCCGCCCTCGGCCTTCACCTTCTGCACCCAGCCGTCGAAATCGCCGGCGGCGAGGCCGTGGAAGGTGAAGCGCATGCCGGAGAAGCCGGCGCCGCTGTAATTGGCGGAGAACCCCTCATACTCGCCGGGCTTGTTGATCACGGCGTGCAGCTTCGTCTCCATCCCGGCCATGGCGTAGATCTGCCCCGCCAGCGCCGGCACGTAGAAGGAGTTCATCACGGTGGCCGAGGTGATCTTGAACTGGATCGGCACGTCGACCGGCGCCGCCAGCTCGTTCACCGTGGCGATGCCCTGCTCTGGGTAGAGGAACAGCCACTTCCAGTCGAGCGCCACGACCTCGACCGTCAGCGGCTTCACATCGGCCGCCACCGGACGCCCCGAGTCGATCCGCTCCAGCGGCCGGTACGGGTCGAGCGTGTGGGTGCTGATCCAGGTCAGCGCCCCCAGCGCGATGATGATCACCAGCGGCGCCGACCAGATCACCACCTCGAGCTGAGTCGAATGGTGCCAGTCGGGGTCGTAGGCGGCGTCCTTGTTCGACTGGCGGTACTTCCAGGCGAAGAACAGCGTCAGCGCGATCACCGGCACGATGATCAGCAACATCAGGATCGTGGACACCACGATCAGGTCGCGCTGCTGCACCGCAATATCGCCGGAAGGCGACATAACCACCATGTTGCACCCGCCCAGCATGACCAGGGTCGGAAGCGCAGCGAGACGGCCTAAGGCTTTGATGGGCATGCCGTTGCCTGACAGAAAGAGAACGAAGGGCGCGGGTGCATTACCGAAGCGCACCATGAATAGACAGTGGACAGTTTGTCCTACCAGATGCCCGTTCGCTGCAATGCAACATCGTCGCACCCGGGTTGACGGCAGGGTCTCCGGCGATTCCGGCGCCGCCATTAGGCCGCTCCGGCTCGCTCGGCACGATTTGACGCACCGGAATCCTGGGCCATACTCAAAAAAAGAGAAAGTGGCATCTCGGCCCGGCCCAGCCCCCAGGAGGAACCCTTTATGGCCACTGTCAGTCGAGAACTCGGGTCCCCGACCGCCGCGCCACGGCACCGCGCAGGTGTCCCCCCCGGCGAGATCGCGATCGGCGTCGTGATCGGCCGGACCGCGGAATTCTTCGACTTCTTCGTCTACGCCATCGCCTCGGTGCTCGTCTTCCCGCGGTTCTTCTTCCCGCAGGCGACGCCGCTGGACGCGATGCTCTACTCCTTCGCCGTCTTCGCGCTGGCCTTCGTCGCCCGCCCGTTCGGGTCGGTCCTGTTCATGGAGATCGACCGGCGGCACGGCCGCAGCGTCAAGCTGACCATAGCGATGTTCCTGCTCGGCAGCTCGACCGCGGCGATGGCCTTCCTGCCCGGTACCGAGGACATCGGCCCGGCCGCGATCGTGCTGCTGTCGCTGTGCCGCATCGGCCAGGGGCTGGCCCTGGGCGGCGCCTGGGACGGCCTGGCCTCGCTGCTGGCGCTGAACGCGCCGCAGAACCGGCGCGGCTGGTACGCGATGATGCCCCAGCTCGGCGCCCCGCTCGGCTTCATGCTGGCCAGCGCGCTGTTCGCCTTCTTCCTGGTCAACCTCTCGACCCCGGACTTTGTCGACTGGGGCTGGCGCTACCCGTTCTTCGTCGCCTTCGCGATCAACGTGGTGGCTCTGTTCGCCCGGCTGCGCCTGGTGGTGACCGAGCAGTTCGAGCGGCTGTACGAGAGCAAGGACCTGGAGGCGCTGAGCGTGCCCGAGACGCTGAAGCACCAGGGCCACAACATCCTGGTCGGGGCCTTCGTGCCGCTGGCCACCTTCGCCCTGTTCCACCTGGTGACGGTGTTCCCGCTGAGCTGGGTGACGCTGTACACCGACCACAACCCCGGCAACTTCCTGATGACCGAGTTCGTCGGCGCCATCCTCGGCACGGTGATGATCGTCGTCTCGGGGCTGATCGCCGACCGCACCGGCCGGCGCACCCTGCTGGCGGCCTGCGCGGTGCTGATCGCGATCTTCAGCTTCGTCACGCCGATGCTGCTCGGCGGCGGGCCGACGGCGCGGTCGGCCTTCGTCATCCTCGGCTTCGGCCTGCTGGGCCTGTCCTTCGGCCAGGCGGCCGGCGCGGTGGCGTCGAACTTCCCGAACAACCAGCGCTACACCGCCTCGGCCCTGACCTCGGACCTGGCCTGGATGGTCGGCGCCGGCTTCGCCCCGCTGGTCGCCCTCGCCCTGGCCAGCCAGTTCGGCCTGGCGCTGGTCGGCGCCTATCTCCTGTCCGGCGCCGTCTGCACCCTGGCCGCGCTGCGGGTCAACAAGGAGCTGGAGCTGCGGGGGAACTGACCGAGTCCGTAGGTTGGGTTCGCATTCCGCGAACCCAACACTCGGCTCGATGGCACCCTGTTGGGTTCGCCATTGGCGAACCCAACCTATGCGACGCTCTCAGCCCCGGATCACCAGGCTGCTGCGGTCGACCTTGGTGATGTCGCCGGTGCCGGTCAGCGCCATGCTGATGTCCAGCTCCTTGCGCATGATCTCCAGCGCCTTGGTCACGCCGGCCTCGCCCATCGCCGCCAGGCCGTAGAGGAAGGCCTTGCCCATCAGGCAGCCGCGGGCGCCCAGCGCCACCGCCCTCAGGATGTCCTGGCCGGACTGGATGCCGCCGTCGAACAGCACCTCGGTCCGGTCGCCGATCGCCTGGACGATGCCCGGCAGGGCCGAGATCGAGGACCGCGCGCCGTCCAGCTGCCGGCCGCCATGGTTGGAGACGACGACCGCGTCGGCACCGGTCGCGGCCGCGATCTTCGCATCCTCCTCGTCCAGCACGCCCTTCAGGATCAGCTTGCCAGGCCAGAGGCTGCGCACCCATTCGACATCCTTCCAGCTCAAGGAGGCGTCGAACTGGCTGGCGGTCCATTCCGAGAGGGTCTTCAGGGTGTCCGCCCCCTTCACCTGACCTTCGAGGTTGCCGAAGCTGCGGCGCTTGCCGAACAGCACCTTCATTGCCCAGGCCGGCTTGGTGGCGATGTCGAGCGCGTTGGCCAGCGTCAGCCGCGGCGGCACGGCGAGGCCGTTCTTCAGGTCGCGGTGGCGCTGGCCCTGGATCTGCAGGTCGAGCGTCAGCACCAGGGCCGAGCACTGCGCTGCCTTGGCGCGCTCGATCAGCGACTGCGAGAAGCCGCGGTCACGCATGACGTAGAGCTGGAACCAGAACGGCTTCTTGACCGCCGCGCGCACATCCTCGATCGAGCAGATCGACATGGTCGACAGGCAGAACGGGATGCCGAAGGCCTGTGCCGCGCGGGCGCCGAGGATCTCGCCGTCGCCATGGAACAGGCCGGTCAGGCCGGTCGGCGCGATCGCCAGCGGCATGGTCACGTCCTCGCCCAGCATCGTGGTCGCGACCGAGCGCTTGTCGACGTCGATCATCACCCGCTGGCGCAGGCCGATCGCGGCCAAGTCCGCCCGGTTCGCCCGCAGCGTCACCTCGTCATAGGAGCCGCGGTCGGCATAGTCGAAGATCGCGCGCGGGATGCGCCGGGCCGCCAGCGCTCTGAGGTCCTGGATACTGGTGATCGTGGGCATGGGGTTCTTCTGGGACAAAGTTTTATGTCTGATAAATCGCGCGGCAGCGGCTGTCACCCGCAATTCCCGCCGTGGCCATCTTTACACATCCCGGCCGGCACGCCAGGGTGGCGGCCATCATGACGACGCCCCTCTCCCGCCTCGACCGCGCCCTGGCCGGCCTCCCCCGCAGCTTTCCCGGACCGGGCGGCGGCGCCGCCGTGCTGCGCGACGGCGAAATCCTCGCCCGCCACGCCTGGGGCTGGGCCAATGCCGAGCGGCGCATCCCGTTCACGCCGCAATCGCTGTTCCGGATGTGCTCGGTCACCAAGCAGTTCACCTGTGGCCTGGTGCTCGACGCCTTCCCGGACCCGACGGTGCTGGACGGCGATGTCCGCGCCCGCCTGCCGCTGCTGGAGGGCGAGGCGCCGGGCGCGCTGCACCTGTGCCACAACCAGTCCGGCCTGCGCGACTATTGGGCGGTGGCGATGCTGCACGGCGCGCCGGCAGAATCGCCTTTCGGCGACCGCGAGGCGGCGAAGGTGATCGCCGGCACCCGGTCGCTGCACTTCGCGCCCGGCAGCCGCTACTCCTACGTCAACCAGAACTTCCGGCTGCTCTCCGATATCCTCGAAGCGCGCACCGGCCGCAGCTTCGCCGAGCTGCTGCGCAGCCGGATCTTCGACCGGGCCGGCATGGGCAGCGCCTTCCTGGCCGCCGACACCCGCGCCATGCCGGACGGCACCGAGGGCTATGAGGGCACCCAGGCCGGCGGCTTCCGCGCCGCCGAGAACCGGGTGCTGTGGACCGGCGATGCCGGGCTCGGCGCCAGCCTGGACGACATGATCGCCTGGGAGCGCCACATCGATGCCACCCGCGACGATCCCGAGGCGCTGTACAGCCGCCTTTCGGCGCCGGTGACGTTCTCGAACGGCGCCGCCGCGCCCTACGGCTTCGGCCTGGGCCGGACGACCGAGTTCGGCCGCCCCATCACCGGCCATGGCGGCGCGTTGCGCGGCTGGCGCAGCCATCGCCTGCATGTGCCGTCGGAGCGCATCTCCGTCGTCGTCCTGTTCAATCACCTGTCCGACGCCAATGCCGCGGCGCTCGACCTGCTGGCCGCATTGCTGGGCGAGGAGCGCGCCAAACCCGCCACCGACCTGCCCGCGCCGGACTGGCTCGGCAGCTACATCGAGCCGGAGACGGGACTGTCGGCTCGCGTCGACATGGCCGAGGGCCGGGTGCGGCTGCGCTTCGGCCATTCGGCGGAGAAGCTGGACCTGCAGCCGGACGGAAGCGCCGGCAGCGGCCGGACCCGGCTGCGCCCCGCCGCGGACGGGCTGTGGCTGGACCGGCCGCAGGAGAACCAGAGCTCGCGCCTCGTGCCCTGCGATGGCGAATCCGCCACCGATCTCAGCGGCCGCTACCGCTGCGCCGAGCTGGATGCCGAGCTGGAGGTGGTCGATGCCGGCGGCGCGCTCTATGGCGGCTTCTCCGGCTTCCTCGGCCAGAGCCGGATGGAGCTGCTGGCCCCGGTCGGGCCGGATGTCTGGACCCTGCCCTGCCCGCGCGCGCTGGACCACACTCCGCCCGGCGACTGGACCCTGGCCTTCCGCCGCGACGGCACCGGCCGGGTGAAAGAGGTCGAGGTCGGCTGCTGGCTGGCGCGCCGGCTGCGCTACGAACGGATCGGCTAGAGTCCAGACTTGGAATCGTGAAGGACACCCCGGAGCGGTCGGCTTTGTGTTGCCTCTCTCGCAAGCGGGACCTTTTTGGAATCCAGCCACCCGGCTCGACTATGCCTTCAATCCTCCCCCTCCCCTTGCGGGAGGGGGCTAGGGGGAGGGGTCTGCGCGCGTCCGCGCGCATGGGCAGTGAACAGAGGTCGCCATCAGTGCCGGTCCTCCGATGATCCAGGCCGGCTCGAGCCGAGAGACCCCCTCCCCCTGCCCCCTCCCGCGGGGGGAGGGGGAGGATAAAAAGTCTATGCCGGAAGGACGGAAGTTATTCTGAAAAGTCTCGCAAGCGGCAGAGGCAATCAGCCCCTGCCTGAACCCGGATCAGCCTTTCGGTCCTAAAGCCGCCGCAGGTCCAGGGTCTCGGCCAGGAAATCGACGAACAGGCGGGTCTTGGCCGGCGGCARCCGTGTGGCCGGCCAGACCGCGTGGATCGGCACCTTCGGCACCTCGTATTCGGTCAGGATCGGCTCCACCGCGCCGCGGTCGACCAGCGCGCGGATCTGCCACAGCGGCGTGAAGCCGATGCCGAGCCCTTCCGCCACCGCGGCATAGGTCGCCGCCGTGTTGTCGGCCCGGAGCCGGCCGTTGACCCGGACAGTCCGGGTGCGGCCGCCGATCCGGAACGGCCAGGCCTCGCCCTCGGCCGTGCGGACGACGCATTGATGCCCGGCCAGCTCGTCCGGATGACGCGGCCGGCCGTGCCGGTCGAAATAGGCCGGGGCGCCGAACGCCACCCGCCGCAGCGCGCCGAGCCGCCGGGCCTTGAGCGCGGAATCCGGCAGGTCGCCGATCCGCACCGCCAGGTCGACCGTGCCCTCCGCCAGGTCGATGAAGCGGTCCGAGAGCTTCAGCTCCACCTCGATCCGCGGGTGGCGCCGCATGAAGCCGGCAACCACCGGCACGAGGTGGGCCGGCGTGAATAGCACCGGCGCGCTGATCCGCAGCAGGCCGGACGGCTCCGCCCGGCGCTCCGCCGCCTCCGCCCGCGCCTCCAGGATCTCCGCCAGCGCCGGCTTCACCCGCTGATAGAAGGCGAGGCCGGCATCGGTCGGCGTCGACCGCCGGGTGGTCCGCTGCACCAGCGCCACGCCCAGCCCCTGCTCCAGCGTCGCCAGCGACCGGCTGACCGATTGCAGCGACCGGCGCAGGTCGCGCGCCGCGGCGCTCAGCCCGCCGGCCTCGACCACGGCGACGAAGGCCGCGAGATCGTCCAGCCGGTCCATGGGTGTCCCCTCGGATTGAGACCCTTCCCTTCACCGTCATTGCGAGGAGGCGAAGCCGACGAAGCAATCCATGCCGCCGCTCTTACGGCCCTGGATTGCTTCCCCCCGGCTCAAGGCCGGGGTCGCAATGACGATCTTGGGATTCGCAAGAGCCTCTCGTATTGCGAGAGAATGTATCACGGCTATCGCCCATTCTCACGGAAACCGGATCATCCAAGATCATCTCCATCGTCAGCTGGAGATCGACCATGAGCCCTCCCACCATTCTCGTCGTCGGCGCGGCCGGCCGGTTCGCCGGCCTGGTGGTGCCCGAGTTGGCCCGCCGCGGCGTCATCGTCCGCGGCCTGGTGCGCGACGACGCCAAGGCTGCCGTCGCCCGGGCCGGCGGCGCCGCCGAAATCGCCTTCGGCGACCTGCGCGACCGGCCCAGCCTCGACGCCGCTTTGCGCGGGGTCGACGGCGTCTTCCACATCGGCCCGGCCTTCGCGCCGGACGAGGCCGAGCTCGGCATCGCCATGGTCGAAGCCGCCCGGCACGCCGGGGTCCGGCGCTTCGTCTTCTCCTCGGTGATCCAGGCGACCAACATCGCGCTGGCCAACCACGCCAGCAAGATCCCCGTCGAAGCCGCGCTCCACCGCTCCGGCATGCAGTACACGATCCTGCAGCCGACCAACCTGATGCAGAACATCGGCGCCGCCTGGCCCGGCGTGCTGGCCGGCGGCGTCTTCGCCGAGCCCTTCCCGAAGACGGCGCGGGTGGCGCGGGTCGACTATCGCGACGTGGCCGAGGCCGCGGCGATCGCCCTGACCGGCGACCGGCTGGCCTATGGCAGCTTCGAGCTCTGCGCCGACGGGATGCCGGACCGGGAAGAGATCGCGGCGCTGATGAGCGCGGCGCTGGGCCGCCCGGTCGTGGCCGCCGAGCCGACCTTTGCCGATTGGGTGGCGGCGGCCCGGCCGCCCTATGATTCGCGGCAGCTGGCGCTGCTGGAGAAAGTCTTCGCCCACTACGCCGCCCATGGCCAGGCGGGCAACAGCCTGGTGGCCCGCGCCGTCCTCGGCCGCGAGCCGCGGACGCTGCGAAGCTACATCCACGAGTTGGCCGCCGCCGCGCGCTGAGCCCGGCCCTCAACGGAGATCGAAGCGATGTCGACACTGCACCCGTCGGGCGCGGTCCCCACCGTCCTGCGCCCGGCCGCCCCCTCCCCGGCGGCCGCGATGACCACCCCGCTGCAGCTGCTGTTCGCCACGTCGGTCGGGGTCGTCGTGCTCAACCTCTATGCCTCGCAGCCGCTGATCGGGCTGATCGGCCCTGCCCTGGGGCTGGCCCCGGCCACGGCCAGCCTGGTGACCACCCTGACCCTGCTGGCCTATGCCGCGGGGCTGGTGCTGCTGGTGCCGCTGGTCGACCTGCTGGCCAATCGCCGGCTGATCGTCGCCACGCTGGCGGTCGATGTGGCCGCCCTGGCCGTGGCGGCGACCGCGACCTCGACGCCGGTGTTCCTGGCCGCGTCGGTGCTGATCGGCCTGGCCTCGACCGCGATCCAGATGCTGGTGCCGATCGCCGCCATCGCTGGGCCTGCTCGCCGCCGCGGCGGTGCTGCTGGACGCCGGCGTGGTGGCGAACCAGATCCTCGGGCGGCATGCGATCAACACGCTGCAGCCGGAGGCGCGCGGCCGGCTGAACGGGCTCTACACCGGCTTGTTCTTCATCGGCGGCTCCGCCGGCGCGGCGATCGCGGGCCTGGCCTGGGCCTGGGGTGGCTGGGCCGCGATCTGCGGCGCCGGGCTGGTGTTCGCTCTTGTGGCCTCGGCGGTGCCCCCGGCCGACCGGCGGAGGGCTTGACCGCATCGGAACGAAAGTCGAACATGACGCCAGAAACCATGCGGAGGACACGATGCCCAGCCAGACCGAAAAGGCCCTCGCCTTCCAGCGCCTGCACGCGCGGCCGGGTGTCTTCGTGATCCCGAACCCCTGGGATGCGGGCAGCGCGAAGCTGCTGGCCGGGCTGAGCTTTGAGGCGCTGGCCACCACCAGCGCCGGCCATGCCTTCACCCTCGGCCGCAACGACGGCGCGCAGAAGGTCAGCCGGGAGGAGACCCTGGCCAATGCCCGGGCCATCGTCGAGGCCACCGCCCTGCCGGTCTCGGCCGATCTCGAGAACGGCTTCGGCGATGCGCCCGAGGCGGCAGCGGAGACCATCCGCCAGGCTGCCGCCATTGGGCTGGTCGGCGGGTCGATCGAGGACGCCACCGGCCGCGACGACGACCCGATCTACAGCCTGGACCTGGCGGTGGAGCGGGTGCGCGCGGCGGTGGCGGCGGCACGGTCCCTGCCCTTCCCCTTCACCCTGACGGCGCGGGCCGAGAATTTCCTGCACGGCCGCCGCGACCTGGCCGACACGATCCGCCGGCTGCAGGCGTTCCAGGAGGCCGGCGCCGATGTGCTCTATGCCCCCGGCCTGGCGACGCGGGAGGAGATCCAGGCGGTGGTGCAGGCGGTCGACCGGCCGGTGAATGTGGTGATGGGGCTGGTCGGCGCCCGCTTCACCGTGGCGGAGCTGGGCGAGATGGGCGTGAAGCGGATCAGTGTCGGCGGGTCGCTGGCCCGGGCCGCGCTGGGCGGCTTCCTGCGCGCCGCCCGCGAGATCAAGGACCAGGGCAGCTTCGGCTATGCCGCCGATGCGGTGCCGCACAAGGAGATCAACGCCCTGTTCGGCCAATCGTAAGTTCCGGCGCGCCGGATCGGGTGACTATACTGCCGCCATGACCAGCTCTCGCTTCACCATCCGGCCGATGGCCGGGTCGCTCGGTGCCGACATCGATCTCGCCGGCCCGGTCGACGACACGCTCTTCGCCGCGATCCGCCAGGCCCTGGACGATCACCTGGTGATCCACCTGCACGGGCTCGACCTGGCGCCGGAGGACCTGGTGGCGCTGACCCGCCGCTTCGGCACCATCAGCCGGGCGCCCTACATCACGCATATGGCCGAGCATCCGGACGTCGTCGCCGTGAAGAAGTCGGCCGACGAGCGCAAGGTCAGCACCTTCGGCAATGCCTGGCATTCGGATTTCAGCTTCCTCGACCAGCCGCCGATGGCGTCGCTGCTCTATGCCAGCCACGTGCCGAGCCATGGCGGCGACACGCTGTTCGCCAATATGTACGCCGCCTATGACGCGCTGTCGGACGGGCTGAAGGCAGTGCTGGACGGGCTCGACGCCATGCATTCCGGCAAGCCCTACGGCATCGGCGGCGTGCCCGGCAATGTCTCGGTTTCGCAGTCGATCGGCATCGAGCGCAACCGGCCGGAGGCGGATCGCGAGATCGCCCATCCGGTGGTGCGGGTCCATCCCGGCACCGGCCGCAAGGCGCTGTTCATCAATTCGATCTACACCCAGCGCTTCGCCGGCATGACGGTGGAGGAGAGCAAGCCGCTGCTCGACTTCCTCTACGGCCATGCGATCCGGCCGGAATTCACCTGCCGGCTGCGCTGGAAGGCCGGCGACCTGGCGATCTGGGACAACCGCTGCACCCTGCACTACGCCGTCAACGACTATGACGGCCAGGACCGCCTCCTGTACCGCACCATGGTGCAGGGCGAACGGCCGGTCCCGGCGGTGCCGCGGGCGTAAGGGCGGGTCGCGGGGCGTCCCCTTCCTGTCATTGCCGGGCTTGACCCGGCAATCCAGGGGCCACCAAGAACCGCTCTGGCCGCCCCTGAATCCTCGGGTCAAGCCCGAGGATGACAAAAAATAGAATAGAGACCTAAGCCAAACCCGCCTCAGCCCGCCGGCTTATACGCGATCGCCTCGACCTCGACCTTGCAGTCGATCATCATGTCGGCGCGGACGCAGGACCGCGCCGGACGGTCGCCGGTGAAGTAGCTGTCATAGGTGCGGTTGAAGGCGGCGAAGTCGCGGGTGTCGTCCAGCCAGGCCGTGACCTTGATCACGTCGTCCAGCGTGCAGCCGGCCAGGGCCAGCGCCGCCTGGACGTTCTTCATCGTCTGGTGGGTCTGGATCTCGATCCCGCCGGCCACGACCACGCCGTTCTCGTCGAACGGCACCTGGCCCGAGACATAGACATAGTCGCCGGCCCGCACGGCCTTGGAGAAGGGCAGCTTCTGCCCGCCGGCACCGGTGACGGTGGTTCCGAAATGCTCGCGCTTGCTCATGGGTCTTCCTATTTGACGGCGCCGAGGGCCAGGCCGCGCACCAGATAGCGCTGCAGCCAGGCGAAGACGATGGCGACGGGGATCGTCGCCAGGAACGTCGCGGCCATGACGTGATGCCATTCGATCGTATAGCGGCCGGCGACGAGCGAGAAAATCTTGATCGGCAAGGTGTGCGTCTCCGGCGCGCGCAGCAGGCTCAGCGCGACGGCAAATTCGTTCCAGGCGTTGATGAAGGTGAAGATCGCCGTGACGACCATGGCCGGCGCCGCCAGCGGCAGGAACACCCGGATCACGGTGCGGAAGCGCGACGCACCCTCCAGCCACGCCGCCTCCTCCAGGTCCAGCGGGATGGTGGCGAAATAGCTCTGCAGCATCCAGACGGCGAAGGCGATGTTGAAGCCGGCATAGACCAGCACCAGCGAATCGACCGACCCGACCAGGCCGAGCCAGGCGACCAGGCGGAACAGCCCGATCACCAGCACGATCGGCGACAGCATCTGGGTGATCAGCAGGAAGTCGCGGTACAGCCCCTGCCCCGGGGAGCGGTAGCGCGACATGGCATAGGCGGCGGGGATGCTGACCGCCAGCGCCAGCAGCGTCGCCAGGGTCGCGGCGTAGAGGCTGTTCAGCAGGGCGGTGCCGAAATCGGTCGCCTGCCACATGGTGACGAAGTTCTCCCAGGCGATCCGGCTGGGCAGCCAGGACGGGTCGGCGGAGAGGACTTCCGCCGCCGGCTTCAGCGCGGTGGCGATCATCACCGCGAAGGGGAACAGCACCACCACGATCAGCGGCGACAGCGCCAGCCAGCACAGGATGCTCTTCTTAAGCATGGTGGCCAGCGAGTTGAATTTTTTCATTGTCATTGCCGGGCTTGACCCGGCAATCCAGAAGCTGTCGACAGTCTCTGGATGCCCGGGTCAAGCCCGGGCATGACAATTTGAGGCTGACCTGCACTTGGCACCTCGACCTCTTAATTCCCGGACAACTCCTAAGCATCGCGCTCGCCCTTCATCGCCATGCGCAGATAGATCAAGGTGAAGACCAGCAGGATGGCGAACATGATCAGCGAGATCGATGCCGCCTCGCCCATCTTCCCGAGCGTGAAGGCCAGCTTGTACAGGTAGGTGACCAGGATCTGCGTCGAATCCGACGGCCCGCCCCCGGTCAGCACCCAGATGATCGGGAAGGAGTTGAAGACGTAGATGATGTTCAGCACCACCGCCATGTTGATGAAGGGCCGCATCAGCGGCAGCGTCAGGGTGCGGAAGCGCTGCCAGGACGAGGCGCCGTCGGTCGACGCCGCCTCGTAGATGTCGCTCGGGATCGACGACAGGCCGCCGAGGAAGATCGTCACCGTGAACGGGACCGACACCAGGATGCCGATCAGGATCTGGATCGGGAAGGCGGTGGCGGCCGAGGCCAGCCACACGACCTTCTGGTCGATCACGCCGAGATCCTGCAGCGTCAGGTTCAACAGGCCGGATTCACCGTTCAGCGCCCAGCGCCAGACGATCGCCATCATGGTCAGCGACACCGACCAGGGCAGCATCACGATCACCCGGGCGATGCCGCGGCCGTAGAACTCGGTGTTCAGGATCAGCGCCACGGGCACCGAGACCAGCACCGTCCCGAACACCACCGCGGCGGTCCAGACCAGGGTCCGCACCAGGCTGTCCAGGAATAGCGGGTCTGCCAGGACGCTGCCGAGATTGGTGAAGCCGGTGAAGTCGCGCAGCTGGCCGAAGCGGTTGACCTGGTGCGAGGCGACGGTCAGCAGGTCCCACACCGGATAGGCGATGATGAACGCCGCCAGCAGGAAGCTCGGCAGGATCAGCAGGATCGGCGTCAGGCCGGGGATGCGCGCGGCCAGGGGAGCGGTCATCGGATCGGGATGCCTCGTCACACTCCATAATCCCGTCATTCCCGCGAAAGCGGGAATCTCTCGCCATTCCCAGAAGGATCGGAAAGAGATCCCCGCTTTCGCGGGGATGACGGAATGAGTTTGTTGGGTCCTATTGGTGAAACGCCACCGACCGCGCCCGCGCCTACTTCGCGCCCAGAACCCCATTCGCCTGCTCGGCGGCGGCCTTCAACGCCTCCTCCGGCTTGGCCTCGCCGAGATAGATCTTCTGCATCGCCCGGCCGGTGGCGTCGGCGATCTCCTCCCACCCGGCGATGGTCGGGGCGAACTTGGCGTTCGGCAGCATCGCGGTGAAGACCTTGAGGTTCGGGTCGTCGGTGAAGTAGGGCAGCTTGGCCACGGCCTGGTTCTCGGTCAGGAAGCCCTCATTGACCGTGAACTTCTCGCGCCAGTCGTTCTGGAACAGGAAGTCCATGAACTTCCAGGCCTCGTCCTTCACCTTGGAGTTGTCGAACAGCACGATCGAGTCGGTGACCGCATAGGTCGCCGAGGTGGTGCCCTTCGGCACCGGCGCCACGCCGTATTTCAGGTTCGGCGCCTCGGTCTTGATCTGGCTGGCCAGGAACGGCGCGGTGAACATCATGCCGATGCGGCCCTGCTTGAACAGGTTCTGCACGTCCTCGCGGTTGTAGGCGGTGACGCCTGGCTCGGTCAGCCCGTCATCGATCAGCTGCTTGTACAGGGTCGCGGCCTTGATCGCGGCCGGGCTGTCGACTCCGCTCTTGCCGTCGGCCACGATGTCGCCGCCGAAGCTCCACATCGCATAGTAGAAATAGACGTCGGTCTCGATCTCCTTGCCCTGCAGGCCGAAGGCGTAGGTGTCTTTGGCCCCGAGCGCCTTGATCTTCTTCGCATCCTCGACCAGCTCGTCCCACGTGGCCGGCGGGGCGGCGATGCCCGCCTTCTCGAAGATCTCCTTGTTGTAGTACATGGCGCGGGCCGAGGAGGCGATCGGCAGGCCGTAGGTCTTGCCGTCCAGCACGCCGGGCGCGAAGAAGGTCGGGATGAAGCGCGCCTTGAAGTCGGCGGTCATATAGCCGTCGAGCGGCGCGACCACGCCCTGCTGCACGAAATCGACCAGCCAGCGCGTGCCGATGATGGCCAGGTCGGCATTGGCGTTGCCGGAGATGTCGGTGGTCAGCTTCTGCTGCAGCACGTCCCAGGGCACCACCTCGATCTTGATATCGGTGCCGGGGTTCTTCGCCTCGAAGGCCTTCGCCGCCTCCTCGAAATAGGGGCCGGTCTTCGAGCTGTACTCCGCCACCGTCACCCGCACCTCGGCGGCGACGGCGGATGCCGCGGCCAGGGCCGCCAGGATCGTGGCGCCCGCGCCGAGGAGCACGGACCGGAACGCATGCTGCATGGAGAGCCTCCTGTTTCGGCGGCGCCACATTCTGAGGACGCCAAGCCGCGCGAGATCGCAATTTGGAACCGGAAAGCCGGGGAGCGGCCGCGCCCGGCTTTTCGCCGGAACCGCTCTGGATGTAACTCTCTTACAATCCTGGACAGGACGCAATTCGGAAGTGGCGATCCGCCGCCGATCGGTCCGCTATCCCGCAGCAGTGCTGAAATCTTCGGACAAATCGAGACTCCACGCCGATGCTGCAGCGCACACACGCATCGGCCGTCTTGTAAGTTTCAAACATTGGGCTACCATCGGCTTGTCACCTCTCGCCACAGGCCGGAAAACACAGCCATGACGCGCTTCCAGACCGTTCTCGTCACCGGGGCGCTCGGCGGCATCGGCGGGGCGATCGTCGACCATTTCGCGGCGGCCGGGGCGACGCTGATCCTGTCCGACCGCGACGCCGCGGCGCTGGAGGCACGCGTCGCCAGGCTGGCCGAAGCCGGCACC
>NZ_JBFRCU010000132.1:0-13512 GCF_052113205.1 Inquilinus sp. YAF38
GGGCTTCCCCTGATGTAGCGACGTGGCCCCCCCAGCGGCAAGGTGCAAGGGCGAGCGGCCGCGACGTTACGGCTTCCCTTCCGCCAGCCCGGCGGACATCATCCCGAATTCCAGCCCCGAGCGGGAGAGACGTCGATGATGCCGGTACCGACGCATTTGATTGACTGCGTGGTTCCCTTGGAGTCGGGCCTCGACCAGGCGTCGTTGAAGGCGGCTGTACGCTGTAGCTGCAGTTCGGTCCAGTTCAGGCTGCTGTTCCCGGGTCAGGCCCAGGAGCATGAGGGCCGGCAGATTCCCAGCACCGCCAAGATCGGCGGGCAGTTCTTTTTCCTGCTGAAAGCGCATTGCACAGGCTGTGGCCGGAAGAACCTGCTGTTCGACGCCGACTTCCATGGCTGGAACGGTTTCGTCTGCCATGAACCGGAGATGGCAGCGCGGACGCGGCCGCCTCTTGTGCCATGGGCGTGCCAGTCCTGCGGCGGACTCCATCACACCGGAATCGTCACCATCAGCACCGAGGGGCGGGAGGACTTCGTCGCCGAGGCGGGGGACGAGTTCGATCCAGAGCGATGGCCCGACGGTTTCGGTTGGTTCGCGCTCGATGTCACATGCGTCCAATGCGGCGTGATGACGAAGGATCTCGTCTCATACGAGACGATGTGACTGGTTTGCGCAGCTCTGACGACATCGCCAACGGGCTTCATCTCTATCCCGAGGACGCGCATCCTGGCGGGGCGAGTCGGGGCATGGAGGGTTGCGTGATCGGGACACGGATCGGGGCGGCGCTGGCCGCCGCCTGGATGCTGGCCCCCCTGTTGCTGGCGGCGGCGCCGGCCGGGGCGGCCGGGGAGGACCCCGCCTGGAGCCAGGTGCGGCTGGGCACCCAGGGGCCGCCGCAGGTGATCGGCAGCTATTCCAACGGCTGCATCGCCGGCGCGGTGCAGCTGCCGCCGGAAGGCCCCGGCTATCAGATCATCCGGCTCAGCCGCAACCGCAACTGGGGCCATCCGACCCTGGTGGCGACGCTGGCGGACCTCGGCCGCAGGGCCGAGGCGGCAGGGCTGCCGCCGCTCCTGATCGCCGATATGGGCCAGCCGCGCGGTGGGCCGATCACCGACCATGCGGCGCATGAGAACGGGTTGGACGCCGACATCTGGCTCCGGCTCGACCTGCCGCTGCTGGCGCGCGACCAGCGCGAGACGCTGAAGCCGGAATTCATCACCGGGGCCTGGACCGACACTATCCCACGCGGTGCGCTGTCGCCGCAGCAGGCGCAGCTGATCCGCCTGGCGGCGACCGAGCCGCGGGTCGAGCGCATCTTCATCCACCCGGCGATCAAGCGCGAGCTGTGCGCAATGACCTGGGACGACCGGTCCTGGCTGAACCGGGTGCGGCCCTGGACCGGCCACAACGAGCATCTGCACATCCGCATCGGCTGCCCCTCCGGCAGCCCGCTGTGCCGCGAGCAGGACCCGGCGCCGCCCGGCGACGGCTGCGGGTCCGACCTGATGTCCTGGTTCCCGATGCGGGCGCCGGTGCCGCGGAAGGGCGGCAAGCCCTACGTCCCGCCGCCGCTGCCCGCCGCCTGCACGGCAGTGCTGAACGCGCCGTAGCGAGCGGCACGGCCATAGGGACCTGCGCCGGGCTAGAGGTCTATCGCGGCCGCAGGGCCACGGCATAGACCAGGCTGTCGGCCTCGGCGCCACGGAGATGCGGGGCGCGGTCGTCCTCGTCGGAGATCACCGCGGTCTCACCCTCGGTCACCGCCAGGTGGCGGCCGATGTCGATCACCGCGGTGCCGCGCAGCACATGGAACAGCCAGACCGGCGCCGGCTCCAGCACCGCGTCGGCGTCGTCCAGCGCCGCCACCCGGTAATCGATCTGCAGCGAGCGGTCGGCGATGACGTTGAGGTCGCGCACCGGCCCGGCGATCAGCTTGCAGCTGGTGGTGGCCTCGCCGTCGAAGTCGAAGGGTTGGTAGGGCCGGTCGATGCGGACCGTGCGCGGGGGCGCGCCGGGCTTCGCAATGGTCAGCTCCATGCCCTGGCCGGACAGCAGCATGATGGTGCGGCAGCAGCCGGGGAAGGCGGAGAAGGGTCCGTCCGACTCGACCTCGGCCAGGCTCAGCCGCCAGCGGAATCCGGCCGGGCTGTCGGCCGGCTCGAAGGCGATCTCGGCCGTCCGCCCGCCGCCGTTGCGCCAGGGCATCAGTCGGTGCTGGGCGGGCGGGATGATGCGGTTGGGCATGGACGGCGCGACCTCGGGCAGCAGAACCCGAAAATGATACCATAGGATGAGCCGCGTCCACCCGGGATCGCATCACGACGTCGGCATCATCTGGCGTCATGGAAGATGATGCCGAGCGTGTGCCGCCGGCCGCTGCGCAGCCGGCTGACGCCGTGGCGCAGATTGACCCGGTAGTCGCCGCGGGTGCCGGCGACCGGGCGGTGGTGCACGGCGAAGGCGACGCCGTCGCCCTGGCGCAGCGGCACCACCTCGGGCCGCGACTGCATCCGCGGCCGCTGCTCGGTCAGCACGAACTCGCCGCCGGTGAAGTCGCGGCCGGGCTCCGACAGCAGGATCGCGACCTGCAGCGGGAAGGCCAGGTCGCCATACAGGTCCTGGTGCAGGCAGTTGAAATCGCCCGGCTCGTATTGCAGCAGCAGCGGCGTCGGCCGGGTCTGGCCGGCAGCGTGGCAGGCCTTCAGGAAGGCCTCGTGCCGGTCCGGATAGCGGGTGTCGATTCCCATGCGCGCGTTCCAGCCATTGGCCACCGGCGCCAGCCGGGGATAGAGGGCGGCGCGCAGCCCGGCGATCGGGTCGGGCAGAGGATAGGCGAAATACTTGTACTCGCCGCGGCCGAAGCCGTGCCGGGCCATCACCACCCGGCTGCGGAACGGCTTGTCCTCGGGATACAGCGCGGCGATGGCGCGGCATTCTTGCGGCGTCAGCAGCGCCGGCAGCACCGCCGCGCCGTGCTGGTCCAGCTCCGCCGCCGCGGCGTCCCAGTCGATGCCGGACACGCGGTCGAGGGTGTCGTCAGGGCGAAGGGCGGTGCGGGGCATCGGTCGGCTCCTTGTCGCTGTCATGACAGCAAGGTGGCGCGTCCGACGCCGAGGGGCACTCCGGCTCTTGCGGTCAAATTGCGGCAGGACCCGTCCCCTGGCACAGCACCATGGCCGGATTGCGGAGGACGCGGCTTCGTTCCGCCCCGGAAACGACTTGCCCCGGGCCGATACCACCCGACGAACCCGGCCGAGGGGCCGGGGATTCAAGGGAGAGTGCCATGTTGAAGCGTCTGACCGCCCGCACCCTGCTGCTGGGCACCGCGCTGGCCGCGACGCTGGCGGCGCCGGCCTGGGCTGCCCAGGGCCAGGTCCGGCCGCGGGTCGAGGTCGCCTTCGTGCTCGACACCACCGGGTCGATGGCCGGGCTGATCGACGGCGCCAAGCGCAAGATCTGGTCGATCGCCACCAGCATCGTCGAGACCAACCCGGATGCCGAGATCCGCATGGCTCTGGTGATCTACCGCGACCGCGGCGACGACTACGTCGCCCGCACCTACGACCTGACCACGGACATCCAGGGGCTATATGGCGACCTGCTGCAGCTGCGCGCCGATGGCGGCGGCGACTGGCCGGAATCGGTGAACGAGGCGCTGCACGCCTCGGTCAACAAGCTGCGCTGGAGCCAGGACCAAGCGACGCGGAAGATCGTCTTCCTGGTCGGCGACGCGCCGCCGCACATGGACTATGCCAACGCCCCGAAATACCCCGAGGTGACGGCCGCCGCCCGCCGCGCCGGCATCGTGGTCAACGCGGTGCAGGCGGGCGACGCCGGCGACACCCGGCAGATCTGGCAGGACATCGCCCAGCGCGGCGCCGGCCGCTACATCCCGATCCCGCAGGATGGCGGCCAGGTGGTGATGATCGAGACGCCCTATGACGGCGACATCATCATCCTCCAGCGCCGGATCGACGCCACGGTGATCCCCTACGGCTCGGCCCGGCAGCAGGAGAGCATGCTCGGCAAGATCGAGCAGCGGGCCGCGGCCCCGGCCTCGGTGCAGGCCGACAATTCCGGCTTCTACAGCAAGCGGTCCGGGCGCAGCGAGGTGGTGACCGGCGCCGGCGACCTGGTGGCCGACATCGCCGCCGGCGCCAAGTCGCTGGATGCGGTGCCGGAGGGCGAGCTGCCGGCGGTGCTGCAGGGCAAGTCGGCGGCCGAGCGGCAGGCCTATGTCGAGCAGCAGCGGGCCGAGCGCGCGACTCTGACGACGCAGATGGCGGAGCTGGTCGGGAAACGCGACACCTATATCGCCGCCGAGCAGGCCAAGCAGGGCGACACGGCCTCGACCGACAGCTTCGACCGGGCGGTGGAGGAAACGCTGCAGATCCAGCTGCAGTAGGGGGCCTCGGCTTCGTAGGTTGGGTTCGCGCTTGCGAACCCAACACCGGCTCGGGCTGTGCGATGTTGGGTTCGCTACCGCGAACCCAACCTACGTCCTCCTATCCCCGCGGCACCGGCGTGTAGGTCACCATCCGCAAATCGGCCGCGCCCTCGACGGTGAAGGTGGCGTGGGCGAATTCCAGCAGGCCCAGCGTGTCGTGCCGGATGCGCTTGATCCCTTCGCTGCGCTCCGCCACGTCCTGGCCCGGCCACCAGCGGCGGAATTCCGGGCTGGCCGCCTGCAGCGCCTCGACCAGCGCTGTGAAGGCGGGGTCGCCGCCGACCCGGCCGTGGTCCAGGCGGAACTTGGCCAGGACGCGGCGGGCGGCGGTCTCCCAGTCCGGGATCATCCGGCGCCAGCGCGGGTCGGCGAAGATCATCCACAGGCTGTTGCGCTGGTCCGGCGGGATCAGCGCGTAGTCGCCGAAGATCGCGGTGTTCGCCGCGTTCCAGGCGACGATGTCCCAGCGCGCGGTTTTGATGTAGGCGGGGTTCGGCAGGCTGTCCAACAGCGCCTGCAGGATCGGCGAGACCGTCGGCAGGCCGGGGGCCGCATGCGGCGGCGGCCGGTGCTGCGCCAGGGCGTAGAGGTGCTGCCGCTCGGCCGGGTCCAGTTGCAGCGCCCGGCACACCCGCTCCAGGAAGTCGGCCGAGACCTGGATGGCGCGACCCTGCTCGAACCAGGTGTACCAGGTGACCCCGACCCCGGCGAGCTGGGCCACCTCCTCGCGCCGCAGCCCCGGCGTGCGGCGGCGGGATCCGGCCGGCAGGCCGACCTCGTCCGGCATGGTCCGGGCCCGGCGGTCGCGCACGAAGTCGGACAGGGCACGGCGGTCGGCGGTGCGCTGCAGGCTGGTGACGGCCATAGGCTGTTGCTTCTACTAATAGGATAAGAACTTATCTTTTCCTATTATAGGCCATTCCCCACTCTCTGTCGCGGCGGAGCTTCTGGTCCGCCGATGGAGATCCCGAATGACCGATGTGACCTATCCCGCCGCGGCCGCGCGCTCGGCGATCCCGGCGCGACTCTGGCTCGGCCTGGCCGTGATGCTGCTCGGACCCTTTATGACCGTGATGGACGTGATGATCGTCAATGTGGCGATCCCGAGCATCCGGCTGGGGCTCGGCGCCAGCTATGGCGAGGCCGAGCTGGTGGTGGCCGGCTACGGCCTGGCCTATGCGGTGGCGCTGATCACCGGCGGGCGGCTGGGCGACCTGCGCGGGCGGCGGCGAATGTTCGTCGCCGGGCTGCTCGCCTTCACCGTGACATCGGCCCTGTGCGGTCTGGCGCCGAGCGCCGAAACGCTGATCCTGGCCCGGCTGCTGCAGGGCGTGGCGGCGGCGATGCTGTTCCCGCAGGTGTTCTCGCTGATCCGCGTCACCTTCCCGGAGCCGCAGGCCTGCGCCAAGGCCTTCGCCGCGCTCGGCGTGGTGCTGGGCCTGGCCGCGGTGGCCGGGCAGGTGCTGGGCGGCATCCTGGTGGCCGCGGACCTGTGGGGCCTGAGCTGGCGGCCGATCTTCCTGCTCAACGTGCCCGTCGGCCTCGCGGCCGCGCTGGCGGCGCCGCGGCTGATCCCGGCGGATGTCGTGAAACCGGGGCAGCGGCTGGACCTCGCGGGCGTGGCCTTGAGCGCGCTCGGCCTCGGCCTGCTGCTGTATCCGCTGATCGAGGGGCGCGAGGCCGGCTGGCCGGGCTGGTCGCTGGCCATGCTCGCCGCCGCGGTGCCGGTGCTCGCGATCTTTGCCCTGCACCAGCACGCCCGGTCGCGCCGCGGCGCCTTCCCGCTGCTGCAGACCGCGCTGTTCCGCGACCGCGCCTTCGCCGTCGGCGTGCTGCTGGCGCTGGTGTTCTATTCGACGCTGAACTCGGTCTATCTCGCCTATGCCTTCCTGGCGCAGCTCGGGCTCGGCCGCTCGGCGCTGGCAGCGGGGCTGGTGTTCTCGCCGGCCGCCGTGTCCTTCATGATCGCCTCGATCGCCGCCGGCCGGGTCGCGCCCGAGCATCGGCGCGCGGTGCTGATGGCCGGGGCCGCGATCGCGGCGCTGGGCGAGTTCGTCGCCGCMGCCACGGCGCTGGTCGGCGCGCCGCTGCAGGCGGAGGCGCTGATCCCGGCGCTGCTGCTGCTCGGCACCGGCCAGGGGCTGCTGATGACGCCGCTGCTCAACACCGTGCTGGGCGGCATCCGCGACGGCGACATCGGCTCGGCCTCCGGCATGCTCAGCACCATGCAGCAGGTCGGCGGCGCCTTCGGCGTGGCCGTGGCCGGGATCCTGTTCGCCGCGGTGCTGGACGGGGCCCGCGCCGCCGGTGTCGGCGAGGCCGCCGCCTATGCCCGCGCCTTCGCCGCCGCGGCTGGCTATGGCGGGCTGGCGACCCTGGTCACCTTCGGCCTGCTGTTCGCCCTGCCGAAAATTGCACCGCGGGGAGGGTGACGATTCGGCGCTTTGGGCCGGCGGCCGGCTGTGGCATGACGTTACAGTCCTCCCCTTTGAGCACAGCCGCCGCCATGCAGCCCTTCACCACGCTCACCGCCGTCGCAGCGCCGCTGCCGATCGTCAATGTCGACACCGACATGATCATCCCGAAGCAGTTCCTGAAGACGATCAAGCGCACCGGCCTCGCCGCCGGCCTGTTCTACGAGCTGCGCACCGACGAGCAGGGCAACCCGAAGGATTTCGTGCTCGACCAGCCGGCCTATCAGAAGGCGCAGATCCTGGTCGCCGGCGACAATTTCGGCTGCGGCTCGTCGCGCGAGCACGCGCCCTGGGCGCTGCTGGATTTCGGCATCCGCTGCGTGCTGGCGCCCAGCTTCGCCGACATCTTCTACAACAACTGCTTCAAGAACGGCATCCTGCCGATCGCCCTGCCGCAGGAGCAGATCGAGGAGCTGATGAAGGACGCGGAGAACGGCGCCAACTCGACCATGACGATCGATCTGGAGAAGCAGGAGATCACCCGGCCGGACGGTCAGAAGCTCCGCTTCGACCTCGACCCGTTCCGCAAGCACTGCCTGATCAACGGCCTCGACGACATCGGTCTGACGCTGCAGCAGACCAGTGAGATCGACAGCTTCGAGGCCAAGCGCAAGACGGCCCAGCCCTGGCTGGCGGCTTGACGCGACTGCCCATCCCTTAGTCGTCATTCCCGCGAAAGCGGGAATCTCTTCCAGGACTGTCGCGAGATCCCCGCTTTCGCGGGGATGACGGAAAACGGAGAAGGGAAGTCCTTTTCCACCATCGTTCCTCCAACCCCGCTGAAGGTCGTTTCCCCATGGCTGCCAACAAGAAGCTCCTCGTCCTGGCCGGTGACGGCATCGGCCCGGAGGTGATGGGCGAGGTCAAGCGCGCCGCCGAGTGGCTGGGCAGCCACCGCGCGGTCGGCTTCGACATCGACGAGCAGCTGGTCGGCGGCTGCTCGATCGACGCCAACGGCGTGCCGGTCACCGACGCCACCATGGAAAAGGCGCTGGCGGTCGACGCTGTGCTGCTCGGCGCGGTCGGCGGGCCGAAATGGGACGCGGTCGACTTCTCGATCCGGCCGGAAGCGGGCCTGCTGCGCCTGCGCAAGGACCTGGAGCTGTTCGCCAACCTGCGCCCGGCGCTGGTCTACCCGGCCCTGGCCGACGCCTCGACCCTGAAGCGCGAGGTGGTCGAGGGCCTCGACATCCTGATCGTGCGCGAGCTGACCGGCGGCGTCTATTTCGGCGAGCCGCGGGGCATCACCGACATCGGCAATGGCGAGCGCCGCGGCATCAACACCCAGGTCTACACCACCTCGGAGATCCGCCGCGTCGCCGCCGTGGCCTTCGAGCTGGCGCGCAAGCGCGGCAACCGGCTGTGCTCGGTCGAGAAGATGAACGTCATGGAATCGGGCCGGCTGTGGCGCGAGGAGGTGACCAGGCTGCACCAGGAGCAGTATTCCGATGTCCAGCTCAGCCACATGCTGGCCGACAACTGCGCCATGCAGCTGGTGCGCAACCCCAAGCAGTTCGACGTCATCGTCACCGACAACCTGTTCGGCGACATGCTGTCGGACGAGGCGGCGATGCTGACCGGCTCGCTCGGCATGTTGCCCTCGGCCTCGCTCGGCGCCCCTGACGCCACCGGCCGCCGCCGCGCGCTGTACGAGCCGGTGCACGGCTCGGCGCCCGACATCGCCGGCCAGGGCAAGGCCAACCCGATCGCCACCCTGCTCAGCTTCGGCATGATGCTGCGCTACAGCTTCGACCTGGGCGCCGAGGCCGACCTGATCGAGCAGGCGGTGTCGGATGTGCTCGACCGCGGCATCCGCACCGCCGACATCGCCGGCACCGGGGCGACGCAGGTGGTGTCGACCGGCGACATGGGCACCGCCATCCTTGAGGCGATGGCCGCCCGCTCGCACTGACCTCTTCTCAGTAATTGTGCAGTGCGAAAGGGCGGGGCCGTCGGCTCCGCCCTTTTTGTCTGGCATTTCGGCAGTCCCGGCACACAACCGAATCAATTTTACGCGATTCTCGCCGGATGCCGCTGTGGATAGTTCAGACTGTTCTTTCCCGTGGCACTTTTTGTGGCCGGTTGACGTAGCGTCCGGTTGGGTTTCGCCGCTTCGCAGGTATCCAGTCTCATCGAGATCTTGAACAGTGCTTG
Organism: Inquilinus sp. YAF38; assembly: GCF_052113205.1. Classification (NCBI taxonomy): domain Bacteria; kingdom Pseudomonadati; phylum Pseudomonadota; class Alphaproteobacteria; order Rhodospirillales; family Rhodospirillaceae; genus Inquilinus; species Inquilinus sp. YAF38. The sequence continues at coordinate 9,079 of NZ_JBFRCU010000132.1, forward strand.
ACGGCGCTGCCGGGTTTGTCGTGACGTAAACGTTACAAGCGCAACATTGCGCAACAAACCGGTCATGAGGGGGGAACGCGCCGAGATGAAGCAGGGGATATCGCGTCTGGCGTTGGGGGTGGCGGCGATGTCCGCCTGGGCGGGGCTCGGGGCCGGGGCGGCGAATGCGGCCGGCTTCTACATCCAGGAGCAGAGCGTGACCGGCCTCGGCCGCGCCTTCGCCGGCTCCGCCGCCGCGGCCGACGACGCCAGCACCGTCTATTTCAACCCGGCCGGCATGGGCTTCCTGAAGCAGGGCGAGATCCAGTTCGGCGGCAGCCTGCTGATCCCGGATTCCAAGCTGACCGATGACGGCTCGACCATCGACTATCCGGCCCTGCGCACGCCACGCGGCATCTTCGACCCGCCGCCGGGCGGGATCTCGGGCGGGAGCAGGAGCAACAATCCCTACGACCCGACCCTGGTGCCGCACGGCTATGTCGCCCTGCCGGTGCCGTCGACCGACAACCGCCTGTGGGTCGGTTTCGGCCTCGGCGCCCCCTTCGGGCTGGAGAGCGAGTACAACGGCAACTGGTTCGGCCGCTACGACGCGACCAAGACCCAGCTCATGGTCTATAATTTCTCGCCCACCGTGGCCTACCGCGTGAATGACTGGCTGTCGGTCGGCGGCGGCATCGACATCTCCTATGCCTTCGCCAAGCTCGAGAGCAAGGTGCCGAACCCGGTCGGCGCGCTGCTGCCGGCCTTCTCCGACGACGGCGACCTGTCGATCAAGGGCGAAAGCTGGGCCGTGGGCTACAACATCGGCGCCATCGTCCAGCCGGTGGAAGGCACCCGGCTCGGCGTCCATTTCCGCTCCGGCATGGACCATATGCTGGACGGGAAGGCCAAGCTCGACGGCATCGACTTCCCGCCGCTGCCGGGGCTGCCGGCGAGCGCGGATTTCGCCACCGGCGGCCGGGCCAAGCTGAACCTGCCGCCGATCCTCAGCTTCGGCATCCGCCAGGAGATCACGCCGCAGATCGCGCTCTTGGGCGGCATCACCTGGTACGGCTGGTCGTCGTTCAAGGAGATCAGGGTCAAGCGCTCCGACGGCGGCGACGACCTGGTGAACGAGCAGCGCTACCACGACACGGTCGGCGTCTCGATCGGCGGCGAATATTACTGGAACGACGACCTGACCCTGCGCGCCGGCTTCCAGTACGACCCGACGCCGACCAAGGCCGGCTACCGCTCCAGCCGCACCCCGGACGGCGACCGCTACTGGCTGTCGGCCGGTGCCAGCTACGACGTGATGGAGAACCTGTCGGTCGACTTCGCCTATACCCACGTCTTCATCGACGGCCGCAAGATGGACGCCGAGCGCGACTTCTATGTCGGCACGCCGCTGGAAACGCAGGTCGATTACGACGCCAAGAACGACAGCGGCGTCGACATCGTGGCGCTTGGGCTGCGGTATCGATTTTAACGGCTCGTTCCGCCCTCCACACTGTCAAGCCCGGGGCATGACCCGGGCATCCAGAGGCTGTCGACGCTCTCTGGATTGCCGGGTCAAGCCCACGGCTGTCCGGTTAAGCTTTTCGGGTTGCAGACCTAGGTGCTGACCTAAACTTTTATTGTCATTGCCGGGCTTGACCCGGCAATCCAGGGGCCACGGAGAGCCGCTCTGAAAGCCCCTGGATCCTCGGGTCAAGCCCGAGGATGACAATAAAAATAGAGTATCAACCTGAGGTAGGCCCTACGAACTCACACCTGCCCGGCGCAACTCGTCCCCCAGCCGGCCGGACACCCACAGCCCATACATGCGGAAGTCGCTGAGCAGCGACCACAGCGGATAGGTGAAGGTGGCCGGGCGGTTGTGCTCGACGAAGAAGTGGCCGATCCAGGCGAACAGGTAGCCGGCGACCAGCGCCGCCGGCAGCCACCACCAGCTGCCGGTCGCGATCAGCAGCACCAGGCACAGCAGGGCCAGGCTGGTGCCGAAAAAATGCAGCATCCGCGTCCGTGGCCGGGCATGCTCGCGCAGGTAATAGGGCCAGAAGGCGGAATAGCTCGGCAGTTTGTCGGCCATCGCGGTGCCTCCCATCCGATGCGAGGGTTGCAGGCCTCCCGGGGCGGCCCATCTATAGCCGGATCTCGGGAATCCTGTTCAGTCCAGCGACCAGCCGGCGCTTGCCGGCATGATCGTCACGCACGAATCGCATGGCTGCGCCGTTGCGCGCAGACTGGCAACCATTCTACCGAGTGCATCCGTTACAGCAATCGAACAAGCCGGATTACAGACATGGGCTATCGGGTCGCGGTCATCGGAGCCACCGGCAATGTCGGTCGCGAGATGCTTTCCATCCTCGCCGAGCGGGAGTTTCCGGTCGACAAGGTCGTCGCCCTGGCGTCGGAGCGTTCGGTCGGGCGCCAGGTCTCCTTCGGCGAGGACGACGTCCTCGACGTGCAGGATCTCGCCAAGTTCGACTTCAAGGGCATCGACATCGTGCTGTCGTCGCCGGGCGCCAAGATTTCGGCGGTGCACAGCCCGCGCGCGGCCAAGGCCGGAGCGGTGGTGATCGACAACACCTCGCATTTCCGGATGGACCCGGACGTGCCGCTGGTGGTGCCCGAGGTCAACCCGCAGGCGATCGCCCAGTTCAGCCGAAAGGGCATCATCGCCAATCCGAACTGCTCCACCATCCAGCTGGTGGTGGCGCTGCGGCCGTTGCACGCCCTGGCCAAGATCCGCCGCGTCGTGGTCTCGACCTACCAGTCGGTCTCCGGCGGCGGCAAGGAGGCGATGGACGAGCTGTTCAACCAGACCCGCGCCATCTTCGTGAACGACCCGGTCGTGAAGGAGAAGTTCACCAAGCAGATCGCCTTCAACGTCATCCCGCACATCGATTCCTTCATGGATGACGGGTCGACGAAGGAGGAGTGGAAGATGATGGTCGAGACCAAGAAGATCCTCGACCCGGCGATCAAGGTCGTCGCCCATTGCGTGCGGGTGCCGGTCTTCATCGGCCATTCCGAGATGGTCAACATCGAGTGCGAGAACCCGATCTCGGCCGCCGAGGCGCGGGCCGCGCTGAAGCGGTCGCCGGGCGTCGCGGTGGTCGACCACCGGCAGGATGAGGGCTACGTCACCCCGGTTGAATGCGCCGGCGAGGACCAGGTCTTCGTCAGCCGCATCCGCGAGGATTCCACGGTCGAGAACGGCCTGTCCTTCTGGGTGGTCGCCGACAATCTGCGCAAGGGCGCGGCGCTGAACGCGGTCCAGATCGCCGAGCTCCTGGTCAAGGACGGCCATCTGCGCAAGACCGCCTGACACCATCCGATCATCGTTGCGAAAGGGGATCCCGGCCGGGATCCCCTTTCGTCTTCACGTCGGGCCGATCTTCCTAATCCTTTTGGTTATCCGTCCGTTCCGACCTGGACAATTTTATTTAATTTCCATAGATGGGGATGGTGTCCCCCCTGTTGTTGAACCGAGCATGAGCCGCCTGACCGCCCATGAGCTCGAACTGTCCGCCCGAGTGCTGCTGCGCCGGCACGGCCCGGCCGCGCCGGACGAGGCGCGCCGCCAGGCCGATTTTTGCGGGGGCCGGAGCCACTGGGTGGCGACCTGGCTGGTGATCGCCGAGCTCTGCGAAGAACTGCTGGCGGGTGCTTCCGGCCCGGTCACGCATCCGGCAGGGTGAAGACGGCGCAGGGCGCCGCAATGCCGCGCAGCGGGTGGTCGCCCAGAGGCACCAGCGGCGCTGTGGTCTCGGCGGCGAGCGCGCCCGAGATCAGCACCGCGCGGCCCAGCGGCCGGCACAGCCCCTCCAGCCGGCTGACCAGGTTGACCGCGGGACCGATGGCGGTGAAGTCCAGCCGGTCGGCGGCACCGATATTGCCCCACATCATCTCGCCCAGATGCAGCGCCACCCCGAAGGGCAGCGGCGGCCGGCCCTGGGCCTGCCGTGTGGCGTCGAGATGAGCCATGCCGGCGCGGGCGGAGGCGACCGCGCGCAGCGCGGCATCGCAGGCCCCGCGGGCCTCGCAGATCTCGGCCGGGGCGTCGGTGACCGGGAAGATCGCCAGCAGCCCGTCGCCCATGAATTTCAGCACCTCGCCGCCGAAGGCGTGCACCGCCCCGGCGATGCGGTCGAACCAGGCATCCAGCGTGGCGATCACCTCGGCCGGCTCGATGTCCTCGGACAGGGCGGTGAAGTCGCGCAGATCGGCGCAGAGCAGCACGGCGCGGATGGTCTCGCCGGCGCCGCGCCGCAGCGCGCCGGCCTGCACCCGGGCGGCGCTGCGCCGGCCGAGATAGGCTTCCAGCAGGGCGGCCAGCGCCGCCCGCGAGGCCAGGGCCGACAGCGGCGCGGCGGCGAAGCGCGCGGCCTGGCGCAGCCGTGCGGCCTCGTCGGCCTCGAATGGCCGGGCTCCGGCCCAGGCCAGCAC
>NZ_JBFRCU010000133.1:0-13206 GCF_052113205.1 Inquilinus sp. YAF38
AGGCGGTCGACAGGCGGTCGACCTGGCCCTCGGTCTCGTCGCGGTGAGTCTCGAAGGCGGCCTTGAGCTCGGCGGATTGCGCGGCCTTCGCCATCTTGGGCAGGGCCTTCAGGATCTGCTTCTCGGCGTAATAGATGTCCTTCAGCGTGTCGAGGAACAGGTCGTCGAGTGTCTTTTCAGTCGTCGCCATGGGTTACCCCCTGTTGATTGCCACCTGACGGCCGGAAGCGATCGAGCGCACCGCGCCGCAGACGACAAGTCAATAGGCGTCACCTGCTCTCCGTTCCTCGAGCGATCTCTTTTGAGGCGGCGAAACGATGCGAAACGGCTATGCGGCAATGGTAAAATATAACAAACTATAATCTATCTTTACTTCGGTGGCGCTTAAGCCAAGCGGAGCCGCTGTAGATCGATTGTCATTTCCGAGCGTAGTCTCGCCGCTGTGGATCGACCTGGCTGGACTGACGGGGCGTGCCGCCGAAGGTCGTCCGACGGGATCAGTGGTTCGACAACGATTCATCGGCGCCTGCAGGCGGCGCCGCCGCGGCGTCCGGATCCCGGACCGCACGCCGATCGCGCATGAAGGCAGGCAAGCGAGGACACAGGCGCCTGCGCTCAGGCCGATGACCGACTCAGGCGACAGGACCCTCAGCATGAGCCCGCCGGCGCCCACCCCGAGCGGAGCGGCCGTGGATCCGCTCGCCGCTTGCACTGTGCTGGGCCGGAAAAGAAAAAGGGCCTGGCCGTCGCCGGCCAGGCCCTTTGTCTTGGTGGAGCCAAGGAGGATCGAACTCCTGACCTCTACAATGCCATTGTAGCGCTCTCCCAGCTGAGCTATGGCCCCGAAACTCTGGGCGACGCACCGTCCGGGGTGTTTTCCGGGGGGCGTCAGCGGGGGCGGATCTTATTCATCCGCCCCGCCTATGCAAGAGTTTTTTACAGGAATTTTTCAGGCCCCGCGATCAGCGGTTCCGCTCCTCGCCGTCATCCTCGATTTCGACGTCGACATCCTCCTCGCCGAGGTCGTCGGCATCCTCGATCAGGACGTCCGCGTCCTCGACGAGATCCTCCTCGGCGTCGAACTCGTCGGCCGGCGCCTTCTCCTTGGCGGCGACGTCCTCGTCCTCCTCGACCAAGGTCTCGTCGAGGTCGCCCTCGTCGATCACCTCGACCTCCTCGGCCGCCTCCTCGTCGTCACCGGCCTCCTCCTCGGTCTCGGCCTCGTCCAGCCCGTCGCTGTCGTCGTCCTTCTTGACGGCGCGCACCTTCTCGACCGGCTCATCGACGATGATGGACCGCGACCGGCGCGACTTCAGGAAGGCCTCCGGGTCGTACTCGGTGCCGCATTTCGGGCAGATGATCGGGTCACGCTGCAGATCGTAGTAGCGGGCCCCGCAATTGTGGCAGATGCGCTTGGCGCCCCATTCAGGCTTCGCCACGCCGGCCCTCCTCGGGTCATGTCGGGAATAGAGGGCGCCATCTGCCACGCGGAGTGCCGGCTGTCAAAAACAAAACGTCATCGATCCGGCCGCTCGCCGTTCCACCGTCGTCCCCGCCATGCTATCAGCCCGCGGGTTCGACAGTTCTCGCCTCGGGGCGCAACCCGGGGCCGGTGATGGGGATGGTCGCCTTGCATCTCGTGATCTCGCGCCTCGTGATCTCGCACCCGGCCGGCGCCCCGGGCCCGGCGGCATGACCGTCATCGCCATTGACGGCACCGCCGCCTCGGGCAAGGGCACGCTGGCCCGCCGCCTGGCCGCTTCCTATGGCTTCGACCATCTCGACACCGGCCTGCTGTACCGCGCCGTCGCCGTCGCCGTGCTGCGCGCCGGCGGCAATCCGGACGACCCGATCGCCGGCCTCGCCGCGGTGCTGGCGCTGGATCCGGCCGTGCTCGGCGACCCGGAGCTGCGCGGCGACGCCGCGGCCCAGGCGGCCAGCCGTGTCTCCGCCATCCCCGGGGTCCGCACCGCGCTGCTCGACTTCCAGCGCCGCTTCGCCGCGCGCCCGCCGGGGGCGGTGCTCGACGGCCGCGACATCGGCACCGTGATCTGCCCGGACGCCCCCGCGAAGATCTTCGTGACCGCCACGCTGGAGACCCGCGCCGCGCGCCGGTGGAAGGAGTTGCGGGAGCGCGGCCACCAGTCTATATACGGCGAGGTCCTCGACGACCTGAGACAGAGAGACGAGCGCGATCGTCGCCGCGCCGTGGCCCCCTTGGTCCCGGCGAGCGACGCTTTTCTGTTGGATACGAGCCAGCTGACCGCGGACCAGGTGTTCGATCAGGCTCTGGCTTATGTGTCCCGCCGGATCGGCCCTCCGCGCGACGCTGTCTGACCCTCCGGCCGTCGTCGATCGCATGATGGAGATACGGGCATCGGGCCCGGCCCGGCCATCGCGCTCTCCCAGGCGGGACGACCCGCCGGCGCGACGACCGGTTTGTCTCTAACGGGAGTTTTCATGGCTACTAGTTCCGCCGCCGTCAAATCGACCGAGAGGGAAAGCTTTGCTGCCCTTCTCGAGGAGTCGCTCGGCCAGTCCGAGAGCTTCGAGGGTACCGTCGTCAAGGGCCGGGTGATCTCGGTCGACAACGACATGGTGCTGATCGATGTGGGGCTGAAGTCCGAGGGGCGCGTGGCGCTCAAGGAATTCGCCGTTCCGGGCCAGCAGGTCGAGCTCGTCCCGGGGGACACCGTCGAGGTGTTCATCGAGCGCATGGAGGACAAGAACGGCGAGGCCGTGCTGTCCCGCGAGAAGGCCAAGCGTGAAGAGGCCTGGACCGCGCTCGAGAAGTCGTTCACCGATCAGCTGCGCGTCACCGGCATCATCTTCGGCAAGGTCAAGGGCGGCTTCACCGTCGACCTGAACGGCGCCGTCGCCTTCCTGCCGGGCAGCCAGGTCGACATCCGGCCGGTGCGCGACATCAGCCCGCTGATGGGCACGCCGCAGCCGTTCCAGATCCTCAAGATGGACCGCTCGCGCGGCAACATCGTGGTGTCGCGTCGTGCCGTGCTCGAGGAGAGCCGCGCCGAGGCCCGCTCCGAGCTGGTCGCCAACCTCAAGGAAGGCCAGATCCTCGAGGGCGTGGTCAAGAACATCACCGACTACGGCGCCTTCGTCGATCTCGGCGGCGTCGACGGCCTGCTGCACGTCACCGACATCGCGTGGCGCCGCATCAACCACCCGTCCGAGGCGCTGCAGATCGGCCAGGCCGTCAAGGTCCAGGTCGTCCGCTTCAACCCGGAGACCCAGCGCATCAGCCTCGGCATGAAGCAGCTCGAGGCCGATCCGTGGGAGGGCGTGGTCGCCAAGTACCCGGCGGGTGCCCGCTTCCGCGGCCGCGTGACCAACATCACCGACTACGGCGCCTTCGTCGAGCTGGAGCCGGGCATCGAAGGCCTGGTCCATGTCTCGGAGATGAGCTGGACCAAGAAGAACGTCCATCCGGGCAAGATCGTCTCCACCTCCCAGGAGGTCGAGGTGATGGTGCTCGACGTCGATCCGGTGAAGCGCCGCATCAGCCTCGGGCTGAAGCAGTGCCTGCCGAACCCGTGGGAGGTGTTCGCGGAGAAGTACCCGGCCGGCACCGAGCTCGAGGGCGAGGTCAAGAACATCACCGAATTCGGTCTGTTCGTCGGCCTGCCGGGCGAGATCGACGGCATGGTTCACCTCTCCGACATCGCCTGGGACCGTCCCGGCGAAGAGGCGATCCAGGAGTTCAAGAAGAGCGACCAGGTCAAGGTCAAGGTGCTCGACGTCGACGTCGAGAAGGAGCGCATCAGCCTCGGCATGAAGCAGCTCACCGACGACACCTTCGAGAAGGCGGCCAGCACCGGCGGCCTGCGCAAGGGTGAGGTCGTCACCGGCACGGTCACGGAAGTGAACGACGGCGGTGTCGAGGTCTCGGTCGGCGACGGCCTGATCGGTTTCATCCGCAAGTCCGACCTGTCGCGCGACCGGTCGGAGCAGCGGCCGGACCGCTTCTCGGTCGGCGACAAGGTCGACTCCAAGGTGATGCAGGTCGACCGCGCCACCCGCAAGGTCTCGCTCTCCATCAAGGCCAAAGAGGTCGAGGAGGAGAAGAAGGCGATGGCGGAGTACGGTTCGTCCGACTCGGGTGCCTCGCTCGGCGACATTCTCGGCGCCGCTCTGCGCCGGGCCCGCGAGAACACGACCGAAGAGAAGTAAGCCAAGGCTTCACGGCCTCGGACAGGCCCGCCTCCGCAAGGAGGCGGGCCGTTTCTTTTGGGGCTCAGCAGATGATCTTTCGCGTTGCCTCTCCCGCTTGCGGAAGAGGTCGGAGACGCGAAGCGGCTCCGGGTGAGGGCCCTTTGTCGAGGCCCGGGCTAACCCTCACCCGGTCGTCCTGCGGACGCCCGACCTCTCCCGCCAGGCGGGAGAGGCAAACCAAAGCGGCCTTCGACCAATCCGGCCATTGACAACCGACGTCCAGAAGCCGACGGACGATCCAGGGGGAGAGAAAGCACCGGTCCCGATTCCGAAAGGCCCTCTCATGAGCGCTGCCGCGACCTCCCGATCGAAGGCGATGGCCGTCCTCCGCGTCTCCAGCGGCAACTTCCTGGAGATGTATGACTTCATGGTCTACGGCTATTACGCCGCGTATATCGCCAAGGTCTTTTTCCCGACCGACAGCGAGTTCGCCTCGCTGATGCTGTCGCTCGGCACCTTCGGGGCCGGGTTCCTGATGCGGCCGCTCGGCGCCCTGGTGCTCGGCGCCTATATCGACCGGCACGGCCGGCGCGCCGGCTTGCTGCTGACGCTCGGGCTGATGGCGGTCGGCACCCTGACCATCGGCCTGCTGCCGGGCTACGAGACCCTGGGCCTGCTGGCGCCGATCCTGGTCCTGCTCGGCCGGCTGCTGCAGGGTTTCTCGGCCGGGGTCGAGCTCGGCGGCGTCTCGGTCTACCTGGCCGAGATCGCGACGCCGGGGAACAAGGGCTTCTACACCGCCTGGCAGTCCGGCAGCCAGCAGGTGGCGGTGATCGTCGCCGCCCTACTCGGCGTTCTGCTCAGCACGCTGCTGCCGCCGGACTCGGTCGCGCTGTGGGGCTGGCGGGTGCCGCTGCTGGTCGGCTGTCTGATCGTGCCGCTGATCTTCCTGCTGCGCCGCTCGCTGCAGGAGACCGAGGCCTTCCAGGCCCGGGCGCATCGCCGCCCGACCGTGGCGCAGATCATGCGCTCGCTGGCCGACAACTGGGCCGTCGTCCTGCTCGGCATGATGCTGGTCACGATGACCACGGTCAGCTTCTACCTGATCACCGCCTACACCCCGACCTTCGGCAACCAGGCGCTGCACCTGGCCAGCATCGACAGCCTGGTGGTGACGCTGTGCGTCGGCATCACCAACCTGATCTGGCTGCCGCTCTCCGGCGCCCTGTCCGACCGGATCGGCCGCACGCCCATTCTGGTCGCCTGCACCGTGCTGATGCTGGTCACCGCCTATCCGGCGATGCTGTGGCTGGTCGAGGCCCCGTCCTTCGGCCGGCTGCTGGAGGTCGAGCTGTGGCTGTCCTTCCTCTACGGCAGCTACAACGGCGCCATGATCCCGTTCCTGACCGAGATGATGCCGGAGGACGTGCGCACCAGCGGCTTCTCGCTGGCCTACAGCCTGGCCACCGCGACCTTCGGCGGCTTCACTCCGGCGGTCTGCACCTGGCTGATCCATGCCACCGGCAATTCGGCGATGCCGGGGCTGTGGGTGTCCTTCGCCGCGCTGTGCGGGCTGGCCGCGACTCTGCTGGTGGTTCGCGGCCGCCGCGGCATGGCCCCGGAGATGCGACCGGCGGAGTGATCTTCCGGGCTGGAAATCCCTTTGTCCAGAAGCACTTGCCCTTGCTTTCGCGCGGCCGTGCTGGCACCATCGCCGCTTGCCGCCAACTCAAGCGAGGCGACGCGGCCATACCGTGTCGACAACAAGGCGGCGGACAGGGATTCGGGGGACATGACGAAGTCCGAGCTCATCATGCGGCTTGCCGAGCGCAATCCGCACCTCTACCAACGCGACGTCGAGCGCATCGTCACCACCATCTTCGACCGGATCACGGCGGCTCTGGCGGAGGGCCAAAGGGTCGAGCTCCGCGGCTTCGGCGCCTTCTCGGTGAAGCGCCGCGACGCCCGCACCGGGCGCAACCCGCGCACCGGCGTGGCGGTCGACGTGTCGGAGAAGCTGGTGCCGTTCTTCAAGACCGGCAAGCAGCTGCGCGAGCGGCTGAACACCGATGAATGACGGGCCCGGAACGCCGGGTCCGGCCCACCACGAGGGATAGCCCGTGCGGTACATCGCCTGGATCGTCACCGTTCCCTTCGCCCTGCTGCTGCTGTCCTTCGCGATCAGCAACCGCGAGCTGGTGACGCTCGGCCTCTGGCCGCTGCCGTTCCGGATCGACGCGCCGGTCTATCTGGTGGCGCTGCTGCCGCTGCTGTTCGGCGTCGTGATCGGCGGCCTCGTCCTCTGGTTTGGCCGCTTCGCCACCGGCCTGCGCATGCGCCGGCTGGAGACCCGGCTGGCCGCGACCCAGAAGGATCTGGAAGGGCTGAAGGCGCGGCAGCGCCCGGGCATCCCGGCCACTGCCAATCGCAACGGCGACCTGTCTCGCCCGGCCCTGCCTGCCGCCGGCCAGCGCTGACACCGTCATGCTCGCCATCGATGCCGCCGCCCTCGACCGGGCGATCGACACGCGTGCCCTGATCGAGGCGCTGCGCCAGGCCTTCCGCCGCGAGGTCGAGGCGCCGCTGCGCCATCACCACACCATGCCGACTGCGGCCGGCGACGCCACCCTGCTGATCATGCCGGCCTGGGAGCGGGAGCAGGCGATCGGCATCAAGCTGGTGTCGCTGATGCCGGGCAACCCGGCGAAGGACCTGCCCTTCATCGTCGGCTCCTACCTGCTGCTCGACGGCGCCACCGGCGTGCCGCGGGCGATCATGGACGGGCCGACCCTGACCAACCGCCGCACCGCCGCGGCCTCGGCCCTGGCCGCCGACTACCTGGCCCGGCCGGATTCGTCGCGCATGGTGATGGTTGGCGCCGGCGCGCTGGCGCCGCATTTCATCCGCGCCCATGCCGCGGTCCGCCCGCTTGCCGACATCGCCATCTGGGCCCGCCGGCCGGAGCAGGCGGCGGATCTCGCCAAGGCGCTGGCGGCCGAGGGCCTGCCGGTCCGCGCCGTCACCGATCTCGAGGCCGCGGTGCGCGACGCCGACCTCGTCTCCTGCGCCACCCAGTCGCGCGAGCCGATCGTGCGCGGCGCCTGGCTGCGGCCGGGCGCCCATCTCGACCTCGCCGGCGCCTATCTGCCGGCGATGCGCGAGAGCGACGACGAGGCGGTGCGCCTGTCGCGCATCTTCGTCGACACCCGCGCCGGCGCCCTGGCCGAGGCCGGCGACCTGCTGCAGCCGATCCAAGCCGGGGTGATCGGCGCGGATGCGATCCTGGCCGACCTGCACGACCTGACCCGCGGCACCGCACCGGGCCGTGGCGCGCCGGACGAGATCACCCTGTTCAAATCGGTCGGCACCGCCCTGGAGGACCTCGCCGCCGCCCGCCTGGCGGTCGAGACGCTGGAAGGGCAGGGGGCTTAGCCGGCTTCCCTTACTCCCTGTCATTGCCGGGCTTGACCCACGGCTGTCCGGTTGAGGAAGAACCGCAGCTAACGCGTGTCTGTCTTTGGTTGAATTCTATTTTACTGTCATCCTCGGGCTTGACCCGAGGATCCAGGGGCTTTCAAGAGCCGCTCTCGGTGGCCCCTGGATTGCCGGGTCAAGCCCGGCAATGACAATAAAAGTTTAGTTCCTACCTAAACCCGCAACCCGAAAAGCTTAACCGGACAGCCGTGGGCTTGACCCGGCAATCCAGAGGGTGTCGACAGTCTCTGGATGCCCGGGTCACAGTTTGTGTAAGTGTCGAGGTCTTCGCAGATGACCAGCATCGTCGTCGGCGCCGGGGTGATGGGGCTGGCTACCGCCTGGCATCTGGCCGGGGCTGGAGAGGCCGTCACGCTGCTGGAGCGGGGGCCGATCCCGAATCCGTCGGCGGCTTCGTGGGACAGCCACCGGCTGATCCGCGCGCTCTATCCCGGCCGGCCCGGCTATACCCGCATGGCGCTGGACGCCTATGCCGCCTGGGACGAGGTCTGGGCCGCCGCCGGGGTGCGCCACTACGCGAATTGCGGCTCGATCGCCTTCAGCCGGGCCGAGGGCGACTGGGCCGATGGCTGCCGCGCCCCGCTCGACGCGCTCGGCGCCGCCTATGAGCTGCTGCCGCCGGAGGAGCTGGCGCGCCGCTTTCCCTTCCTGATCGCGGATGGCATCCGCTGGGGCCTGTTCATGCCCGAGGGCGGCGTGCTGTTCGCCGACCGCATCGTCGCGACCCTGATCGATCTGTGCCGCGCCGCCGGCGTGACGCTGCGGCCCGACGCGCCGGTCCGGGCGGTCGATGCCGAGGCCGGCACCGTCACTTTAGCCTCGGGCGAGACGCTGCAGGCCGATTCGGTGGTGGTCACGGCCGGCGCCTGGGTCGGCGGGCTGTTCCCGGACCTGGCCGGGCGGCTCACACCCTACCGCCAGCTCGTGGTCTATCTCGATCCGCCGGCGGAGCATGCCGCCGCCTGGGCTGCGGCGCCGGGGATCATCGATTGCGGCTTTCCGGATGACCACTGGGCGATCCCGCCGGTCGGCGGCACCCGGCTGAAGATCGGCGTCGGCGCCTGGAAGCGGCAGGCGGATCCGGAGGCCGATCCCGCCGTGGCGGCGGGGGAGGCGAAGGCCTTCCGCGAGCGCTATCGCCCGGTGCTGCGCGACCTCGACGAGTATCGCATTCTCGAAGCCCGTCCCTGCCGCTATATCTTCACCGAGGACAGCCGCTTCGTGCTGGAGCGGCGCGGCCGGGCCTGGCTGGTCAGCCCCTGCTCGGGCCATGGCTTCAAGTTCGGGGCGCTGATCGGCCGGGCGGTGGCCGACGGCGTGCTCGGCCGGCGCGAAGCCGCGGAGCTGACGAGCTGGGCGGCCGGCCACCTGCCGGCGGGCCACCTGGCGGCTGAAGGAGTGCGAGCATGACCACGAACCCGGTTTTCTGCGCCATCGACGCGCCGACGGTGGACGAGGCGAAGCGGCTGACCGGCCTGGTTGCGGGCGCCGTCGGCGGCATCAAGCTCGGCCTCGAATTCTTCATGGCGGCGGGGCCGGACGGGGTGCGGGCGGCCCGGTCCACCGGCGTGCCGCTGTTCCTCGACATCAAGCTGCACGACATCCCGAACACCGTCGCCGGCGCCATCCGCTCGGTGGTGCCGCTGTCGCCGACCTACATCACCCTCCACGCCTCCGGCGGCCGGGCGATGATGCAGGCGGCGGCCGACGCCGCGGAGAAGGAGGCGGACAAGCTGGGCATCCCCCGGCCGAAGCTGCTCGGCGTCACCGTGCTGACCAGCCTCGACGTCGCCGATCTCGAGGCGGTGGGGCAGGGGATGGAGGTCTCGGCCCAGGTCGAGCGCCTGGCCCGTCTGGCCGAATCGAGCGGCCTCGACGGCGTGGTCTGCTCGCCGCGCGAAATCGCCCGGCTGCGCCGCATCCTGAAGCCGGCCTCGGTGCTGATGGTGCCAGGCATCCGCCCGGCCGGGTCGGATGCCGGCGACCAGAAGCGGGTGATGACGCCGAAGGAGGCGATGGAGGCGGGCGCCACCCATCTCGTCATCGGCCGGCCGATCACCGCCGCGCCCGACCCCGCCGCCGCCGCCCGTGACATCGCCGGCCAGCTCGGCCTGGCGCTTGATGCCGAGGCCGCGGCTCCCCAGACTCCAGTGCCATGAGCATCATCGACGCCAAGATCTGCGGCATCCGCACCCCCGAGGTGCTGGAAGCCGCGGCGAAGCACGGGGCCCGCTGGGTCGGCTTCGTCTTCTACCCGCCCAGCCCGCGCTCGGTGGCGCCGGACCTTGGCGCCGAGCTGGCGCGCATGGTGCCGACCGGGCTGCGCAGCGTCGGCCTGTTCGTCGACCCGAGCGAGGATGAGCTCGAAGCCGTGCTCGGCCGGGTGCCGCTCGACATGATCCAGCTGCACGGGTCCGAGACGCCGGCGCGGGTGGCCGAGATCCGCGGCCGCTGGGCCATGCCGGTGATGAAGGCGATCAAGATCGCGACCGTCGACGACTTGGCCGCGATCCCGGCCTATGAGGCGGTGGCCGACCGGCTGCTGTTCGACGCCAAGCCGCCGAAGGGCGTCGCCTCGCTGCCCGGCGGCAACGGCTTGGCCTTCGACTGGTCGATCCTGTCCGGCCGGACCTGGACCAAGCCCTGGATGCTGGCCGGCGGCCTGACCGAAGCCAATGTCGCCGAGGCCGTCGCCCGCACCGGCGCCACCACGGTCGACGTGTCCTCCAGCATCGAGGAGCGGCCCGGCCACAAGACCCCGGAGCGGGTGGAGCGCTTCCTCGCCACGGTGCGGGCCGTCGGGCAGTAGCCTGCACCCATCCCCAACACCGTCATTGCGAGCGCAGCGAAGCAATCCAGGGCTGTTTGGCGTGGCCCCTGGATTGCTTCGTCGCTGCGCTCCTCGCAATGACGGTTGTGAGGTGTGCGCCGGCTGCGGGTCTGGAATGCGCGCGCCTCGGGCATTCGCCACAAATGTTTGGCGCGGGCATCGGTCGCCGCTAAGGTCACGGCTCCTCCGCCCCATTGTTGCCACGATTTGTGCCGGGAGCCGCCCCGCTTGACCGAGACCGCACCCTTCCAGCCCCGTCCGAACAGCTTCCGCACGGGCCCGGACGAAAACGGCCGCTTCGGCCTCTATGGCGGCCGCTTCGTCGCCGAGACGCTGATGCCGCTGATCCTCGAAGTCGAGAAGGCCTATGCCGCGGCTCGCAAGGACGCCGAGTTCGCCAACGAGCTGCGCTATTACCTGACGCATTATGTCGGCCGGCCCAGCCCGCTCTATTTCGCAGAGCGGGTCACCGAGCATCTCGGCGGCGCGCGGGTGTACTTCAAGCGCGAGGAGCTGAACCACACCGGCGCGCACAAGATCAACAACTGCATGGGCCAGATCCTGCTGGCCCGGCGCATGGGCAAGACCCGGATCATCGCCGAGACCGGCGCCGGCCAGCACGGCGTCGCCACCGCCACGGTCTGCGCCCTGTTCGGCCTGCCCTGCACCATCTACATGGGCGAGGTCGACATCGAGCGGCAGAAGCCGAACGTGTTCCGGATGAAGCTGCTCGGCGCCGAGGTGGTGCCCGTCGTCTCCGGCAGCCGCACGCTGAAGGACGCGATGAACGAGGCCCTGCGCGACTGGGTCACCAATGTCGAGGACACCTTCTACATCATCGGCACGGTCGCCGGCCCGCACCCCTATCCGCTGCTGGTGCGCGACTTCCAGTCGGTGATCGGCAACGAGACGCGCGACCAGATCATGCAGGCCGAGGGCCGCATGCCGGACACGCTGGTGGCGGCGGTCGGCGGCGGGTCCAACGCCATCGGCCTGTTCCACCCCTTCCTCGACATGCCCGAGATCGCGATCCACGGCGTCGAGGCCGCGGGCCACGGCGTCGACACCGGCAAGCATGCGGCGTCGCTGACCGGCGGCCGCCCGGGCGTGCTGCACGGCAACCGCACCTATCTGCTGCAGACCGCGGACGGCCAGATCGAGGAGGCGCATTCGATCTCCGCCGGCCTCGACTATCCCGGCATCGGGCCGGAGCACGCCTGGCTGCACGATGTCGGCCGGGTGCAGTATTCCGCGGTCACCGATAAGCAGGCGCTGGAGGCGTTCCAGCTCTGCGCCAAACTCGAGGGCATCATCCCGGCGCTCGAATCGGCGCATGCCTTGGCGCATGTGATGAAGATCGCGCCCGACCTGCCCAAGGACAACCTGCTCGTCATGTGCCTCAGCGGCCGCGGCGACAAGGACATCTTCACCGTCGCCGACGCGCTCGGAGTGCAGATCTGATGACCCGCATCACCGCGCGCTTCGCCGAGCTGAAGGCGCAGAACCGGGCCGCCCTGGTCACCTTCGTGACTGCCGGCGATCCGGATGCCGAGACCAGCCTCAAGATCCTCGAAGGCCTGCCCAAGGCCGGCGCCGACCTGATCGAGATCGGCATGCCCTTCACCGACCCGATGGCCGACGGCCCGGCGATCCAGGCGGCCGGCCTCCGCGCCCTGGCCGCCGGCATGACGCTCACCAAGACGCTCGACCTGGTCCGCCGCTTCCGCGCCGGCGACCAGGCCACGCCGGTCGTGCTGATGGGCTACTACAACCCGGTCTATTCCTATGGTGTCGAGCGCTTCCTGGCCGACGCCAAGGCCGCCGGGGTCGACGGGCTGATCGTCGTCGACCTGCCGCCGGAGGAGGATGCCGAGCTGTGCCTGCCGGCGCTGGCGGCGGGGATCGACTTCATCCGCCTGGCGACGCCGACCACCGACGACGCGCGGCTGCCGGCGGTGCTGAAGAACACCTCGGGCTTCATCTACTACGTCTCTGTCACCGGCATCACCGGCGCGGCCGCGGCGAATGCGACGGCGGTGCAGCCCGCGGTCGACCGGCTGCGGCGCCACACCGACCTGCCGGTGGCGGTGGGCTTCGGCATCCGCTCGCCGGAGGCGGCGGCCGCCATCGCCCGCATCGCCGATGCCGCGGTGGTCGGCTCCGCCATCGTCGAGGAGATCCGCCACTCGCTGCACGCCGACGGCCGCCCGACCGTGGCCACGGTCGAATCGCCGCTGGCCCTGGTCCGCCGCCTGGCCGAGGGCGTGCACGGGGCGCGGTGAGGCCTCGTCCCGCTACCCCTATTCTCCGTCATCCCCGCGAAAGCGCTAGGGGATGTACATATCGCGGAGAACCCAGCCAGCGGCCATGGTTTTGAGGATGTCGAGGCCATGCTTGAAGGTGATGGGTCCGGGCGGTTTGGCGGTTTTGGTGCGAGAGCCATCCCAGCCGCCGAGGCGGGCGATGATCCAAGCGGCCCATGGCAGGCTGCGGCTTCGATATGGGTTGGGACGGGTCGGGCTTGATCTTGCGTAAGATCGATTGACGGCTTCGAGAGTGTCGAGTTCGGCGGGTGAGAAGACGAGGGCGCTGTCCAAGCAGTCCTGACCGTCGCGGGCCTGGGTGAGTTGCAGGGTGACGAGGGCGGCGCGGGTGGCGATGGCGGCCAGCTTGAGGAGCCGGTCGGCGGTTTCGAGTTGGCTGTCCTCGAC
>NZ_JBFRCU010000134.1:0-12679 GCF_052113205.1 Inquilinus sp. YAF38
GGGTCGGCAGCGTGGACGGCGCGATCGGGGTCGGCGCGCCCGGCGTGGCGGCAACGGTCCGGCCGCCGCTGGCGAGATGGGCCACGGTCTCGACCGTCAGCCCGCTGTCGGGAGCCGGCGGCAGGTTGTTCCTCTGCTGATAGTCCCGCACGGCGGCCGCGCTGCGCTGGCCCAGAACGCCGTCGACCTGGCCCAGCCGGTAGCCCGCTCCGTTCAGGGCGGACTGCACCGCGCCGATCTCGGCCCGGTCGAATTCGACCGTCGGGCTGTCATAGACATAGGATCCGGCGATGCGGGGCGCGCCGTCGCAGTTCTGCGGCAGCGCGTTCGCCGTTTCGACCGACGCACCACGGCCGTCGAAGCGGATCGCCAGGGCGGCGCCGCTGTTGCTGGTCCAGGTGATGGTGTCGCCCACCGGCTTCGCCATGCCCGACATCAGGCAGATGCCGCCGCGGCTGGAGCGGTGCAGCAGGAAGGCGACGTTGCCGTCCTGCGTCGGTTGGACCAGAAGCCGGATCGGCGCGCCGCCTCCGGCAACATAGGTGCCGCCCTCGATGTCGGCGGCAAAAGCAGCGCCCGCCCAGCCGGCAGTGGCGGCCAGGCAGGCCAGGGCAATGGTGGAACGCATCCGGGTTCTCCGTGTCGTCTCGGTCGCGTGCGAAACGTCCGGGGTGCAGGTCCGGTTCCGATTCCCCGCGGGTGACGGCGGCAGCGCGATCGGTTAAACCGCCACACTCCCTAGGAAGATGACGCCATGTCCGAGACCCGAATCATCAAGCCCCAGCCGATCAGCGGCTTCCCGGAATGGCTGCCGGAGGAGAAGCTGGTCGAGGATCGCGTCCTGCGCATCATCCGCGAGGAGTATGAGCGCTACGGCTTCACCCCGATTGAGACGGCGGCGGTGGAGCGGCGCGAGATCCTGACCGCCAAGGGCATCGTTGAGAAGGAGATCTACGCCCTGTCCCGCTTGGCGGCGGGGGAGGGGGAGGACGCTTCGACCGACATGGCGCTGCATTTCGACCTGACCGTGCCGACCGCGCGCTACGTGGCGCAGAACGCGGCGCGGCTGACCTTCCCGTTCCGGCGCTACCAGATCCAGAAGGTGTGGCGCGGCGAGCGGCCCCAGGCCGGCCGGTTCCGCGAGTTCTACCAGGCCGACATCGACGTCATCGGCAACGGCAGCCTGGGCCTGCTCAACGACGCCGAGATCCCCTGCGTCATCAACGCCATCTTCGCCCGCATCGGCATCGGCGAATTCGTCATCCGCATCAACAACCGCAAGCTGCTGCAGGGCTATCTGCTCGACCAGGGGCTGACGGCCGAGGGCGTCGGCGCGGCGCTGAAGGTGATCGACGCGATCGAGAAGGTCAGCCGCGAGCGCACTTTGGCCGACCTCGCCACCCATGCCGGCATCGACGCTGCGACGGCGGCGCGGATCGTCGATCTGGTCACCCGGCCGGTGACCATCGCCGACCTGCGCGCGATCGAGGGCGGCGACCTGTACCGCGAGGGGCTGGACGAGCTGGGCCAGGTCGCCGACGGCCTCGCCGCCTTCCAGGTGCCGGCGCATCGCTGGCGCATCGACCTCGCCATCGTCCGCGGCCTCGACTACTACACCGGCACGGTCTACGAGACCCAGCTGGTGGCCAATCCGGAGGTCGGCAGCATCTGCTCCGGCGGTCGCTACGAGGATCTGGCCAGCAACTACACCAAGGCGAAGCTGCCGGGCGTCGGCATCTCGATCGGCGTCACCCGGCTGCTGTCGCGCCTGTTCGACGCCGGCCTGCTGAAGCCCGGCGCCGCCACCCCGGCCGCGGTGCTGGTGACGGTGATGGACCGGGCGCAGCTGCCCTATTATCTCGGCCTGGCCACCGCGCTGCGCGCCGCCGGCATCGCGACCGAGCTGTACACCGAGGCCAGGAAGGTCGGCGACCAGCTGAAATACGCCGACAAGAAGGGTTTTCGCCTGGCCGTGATCGCCGGCGAGACCGAGATCGCCGCCGGCACGGCGGTGCTGAAGAACCTGGCCACGGGCGAGCAGTCCACCCATCCGCAGGGCGACTTGGCCGACGCGGTGCGGCAGGCGCTCGCCGGGTAGGGGCCGCGTGAGCCCGATCCCGGCTTTGCGAGACGCGTTGCCTCTCCCGCGGGGCGGGAGAGGTCGACAGCGCGCAGCGCTGGCGGGTGAGGGCTGGCAGCGGCCTCGACAAAGGGCCCTCACCCGGAACCGCCGTCACGGTTTCGACCTCTCCCGCAGGCGGGACCTCTCCGGAATCTCCAAATCCGTCATCCCCGCGAAAGCGGGGATCTCGCAGCGCTTTGGCCGGAAAGAGATTCCCGCTTTCGCGGGAATGACGTCAAAGGGATGGATCGCTGTAACGAAAAGCTCCCGCAAGCGGGAGAGGCAACGCGAAAGCGGGCGGTTCCTCCCTCTGCGGGTGGCCTGAGCCATGGATCTGCCGGCCGCCCTGCGCGTCGCGGTCGACCGGGCGCTGGAGGGTATCGCCCTGGCCGAGCTGTCGGCCGCCGCCGCGCGGCTGTCGCAGCGCTACCGGGCCGAGCTGCGCGACGGCCGCTTCCATGTCGGCGACGACCGCGCGGTCCAGGCCTATCTCGCCACGCGACTGCCGGCCACCTATGCCGCGATCAGCAGCTGTCTGGAGGCGGTGGCCGGGCGCCGCCCGGACTTCGCCCCCGCCAGCCTGCTCGACGCCGGCGCCGGGCCGGGCACCGCGCTCTGGGCCACGGCGGAGGCCTGGCCGGAGCTCGCCGCCGCCACCCTGCTGGAGGGCAGCGCCGCCTTCCGCGACTGGGGCGCCCGGCTGGCTGGGGACGCGCTGCCGCCGGCCGACTGGCGCGCCGCCGACCTGGCCAAGCCGCTGCCCGAACTGCCGGCGCATGACCTCGTCATCCTGTCCTATGTGCTGGACGAGCTGGCGCCGGACCGGCGCGGCGCCCTGGTCGACGGGCTGTGGGCCGCCACCGCCGACCTGCTGCTGATCGTCGAGCCGGGGACCCCGGGAGGGTATCGCCGCATCCTCGACGCCCGCTCGCGCCTGATCGCCGGCGGCGGCCATGTCGTGGCGCCATGCCCGCATGACCGCGCCTGCCCGCTGGCGGAGCCCGACTGGTGCCACTTCGCCCGGCGCGTCGCCCGCTCGCGCCTGCACCGCCAGGCCAAGGGCGGCGAGGTGCCATGGGAGGACGAGAAATTCGCCTATGTCGCGGTCTCGCGCCGCCCGGCCATGCCATTCGCCGGCCGCGTCATCACCCCGCCCCGCGGTGCCGGCTCCCGCATCGACCTGCGCCTCTGCGCACCGGAGGGGCTGGTCGAGCGCACCGTGACCAAGCGCGACGGGTCGTTGCTGAAGACGGCGCGGCGTCTGAGATGGGGTGACGCGCTGGAGACCGAGCCTCTGTGACTACCGGCTATCCTCCACCCGCAGCAGCTCGACCGTGGGCGGCGAGGCCAGGATCTCGCTGAAGGCGTGCATCCAGCGGGCCGTCTCCTCGTCGTCGCCGACCCCGCGTTCGCGGAACCGGTCGAACTGGTCCAGGCTGGTCAGCTCCACCTCGAACTGCAGCGCCGCACCGCCCTGGCCGCGGGTCAGCGGCACCAGCAGCCGGGCTTTGAGCCGGTTGGCCCGGGCGGCCTCGACCTCGCGGTGGATGAAGTCGATCGCGCTCTGGCGATTGACGGGCAGCACGTCATACGAGAAGCGGGCGATGTACATGCCGGTCCCTCCTGGGTCGCTGGGGCGGTCCTATGGGGACAACACCACGGCTCCCGCTTTCGGCTCACCGCCATTTTCACCGCGACCCGCGCGACGCCTGCCGGGCTCGCGCCTCAAGAGACCGTCTGGAAATGCGCTGGTGTGAGTCGGCTGGCGGTGGTGTCGAGAACCGGAGCGCAGCGGACGTTTGGGTCCGTGAGCACCGGAAGCGGAGACACCGCCGTCAGACGGCCGCACCAGTAGCATTTACGGACGGTCTCAATCCGCTTCCACAGCCGAGGCATGGCTGCGCAGCTCCTCGATGAACACCCGGCTGTTCTCGGTGTAGTCGATCGGCACGCTGACAAGGTGCACGCCGCCCTGGGCGAAGGCCTTCTCCAGCGTCGGCGCGAAGGCCTCGGCGGATTCGACCTTCCAGCCGGTGGCGCCATAGGCCTGGGCGTAGGTCACGAAATCCGGGTTGCCGAAGGTCAGGCCCCAATCGGCGAAGCCCTGCGCTTCCTGCTTCCAGCGGATCATGCCGTAGGCGTTGTCGACCAGGATCACCACCACCAGGTTCAGCTTCAGCCGGATCGCGGTCTCCAGCTCCTGCGAGTTCATCATGAAGCCGCCGTCGCCGCACACCGCCATCACCCGGCGGTCCGGATGCAGCATCGCCGCCGCCATGGCCGAGGGCAGGCCGGCGCCCATGGTCGCCAGCGCGTTGTCCAGCAGGATGGTGTTGGCGATGTGGGTGCGGTAGCTGCGGGCGAACCAGATCTTGTACATGCCGTTGTCGAGGGCGACGACGCCGTCCTCCGGCATTACCGCGCGCACATCGTGGACGATGCGCTGCGGCAGCAGCGGGAAGCGGTCGCTGGTGCCGTCCGCCGCCACCTTCTCCAGGATCGTCCGGCGCAGCCCGGCGAAGGCCTCGGCCGCGGTCGGGTGCGTCCCGCCGAAGACCTCGGCGATGCGGGCCAGCGAAAGCCCGATGTCGCCCACCACCTCATGGTCCGGGAAATACACCTCGGCGATGTCGGCCGGCTGGTAGCCGACATGGATCACCTTCTGGCCGGCCTGCTCCATGATGAAGGGCGGTTTCTCGACCACGTCGTGGCCGATCGCCAGGATCAGATCGGCCTTGGTCACCGCATCGTGCAGATAGTCGCCCTCGGACAAGGCGGCGGTGCCGATATAGAGGCCGGAATTGCCGTCGACCGCGCCCTTGCCCATCTGGGTGTTGAAGAACGGGATGCCCATCCGGCGCACGAAGTCGGACAGCGCCGGCACCAAATGGCGGCGGTTGCCGGCGGCGCCGATCATCACCAGCGGGCGCTCGGCCGCGCGCAGCATCCCGGCGGCGGTGGCGATCGCCCCGTCATTCCCCACCGGCAGCTCCAGCGGGTGCAGCGGCACCGGCCCCAGCCCGTCGGGCGCCGGGGCGGCGGCGATATCCTCCGGCAGCTCCAGATGCACCGGGCCCGGCCGTTCCTCCTGGGCGATGCGGAAGGCGTTGCGCACCAGGGTCGGGATCGCGCCGGTGCTGACGATCTGGCGCGAGAACTTGGTCAGCGGCCGCATGGTGGCGACGATGTCGACGATCTGGAACTGCGCCTGGCGGCTCTTCAGGATCGGCTTCTGGCCGGTGATCATCACCATCGGCATGGCGCCCAGCAGGGCATAGGCCGCGCCGGTGGTCAGGTTGAGCGCGCCGGGGCCGAGCGTGGTCAGGCAGACGCCGGCCTTGCCGGTCAGCCTGCCATAGGTCGCGGCCATGAAGGCGGCCGACTGCTCGTGCCGGGTGACGATCAGCTCGATGCCGGAGCGGCGGAGCGATTCGACGATGTCGAGATTCTCCTCGCCGGGCACGCCGAAGACGCGGTCCACGCCCTCATTGACCAGGGCCTCGACGAGAAGGTCGGAGCCGGTCCGTTGCGCAGCCATGATGGTCCTCTCCTGCTGGGCGGTGCAATGTGCCCTGCAAAGATAGGCCGTAAGCCGCGGCGATGACATGACCGTGCCGCAGGGCAGACGGACAGCTCGCGCACGGGCGGCATGGCCGCGACGGTGGTCACGGCCGCCCCGCGATGCGATGCTGTCCGCGCCAAGCGCCGCATTGACCGCGCCTCGCCGAAGGGTTCTTCTCCCGCCATGCAAGACGGATTGCCGCCGGACTGGGACTGCCGACCGATCGCCGAGAGGCATCGCGACGGGCTGCAGGCGCTTGGCCTGTGGCTGGTCGAGGCGACGCGGCGCCCGGTGCCGCTCAAGGGTTTGTTTCCGGGCTTCTGCGAGCGGGTGGCGCAGACCATCGTCCCGACCTGGCGGATCCATATCGGGCTCGAGGTGCTGCATCCCGAGATCAGCGGCACCATGCTGGTCTGGAGCGACGAGACCATCGAGTTCGGGGAGCGTGCCCGCCAGGGCATCATGCAGAGCACGGGCTATCTCACCAGCCCGACCAAGATCGTCGACGACACCGAGCGGGCGTATCGCCGGCGTCTTGATGCCGACGTCGGCGACATGCCTCTGCTGCAGGAGCTGCAGGAACAGGGCTCGACCGATTACCTGATCACGCCGCTGCCCTTCCTCGACACCAGCCGTACCCGCTTCCTGTCCTTCGCCACGCGGCAGCCGGGCGGCTTCGACGATGACGACCTGAAGGCGCTCGACACCGCCGCGCGGCTGTTCAGCCCCTATGCCGAGCGCCAGGTGTGGAAGCGGATCGCGCTCGACCTGCTCGACACCTATGTCGGCGCCCGCACCAGCCAGCGCATCGTCGAAGGCCAGATCGAGCGCGGCGCGGTCGACTGGGTCGAGGCGGCGATCTGGCTGGCCGACATGCGCGCCTTCACCCGGCGCAGCGAAACCAATGCCATCCGCGATGTGGTGGCGATGCTGAACGGCTGGTTCGGCGACATGGGCGTGGCGATCGAGGCCGAGGGCGGCGAGATCCTCAAATTCATCGGCGACGCGGTGCTGGCGATCTTCCCGGTGACGGCGGAGACCGACCGCGGCACCGCCTGCGCCGCCGCTTTGGCCGCGGCCGAGGCCTTCTGCGCCCAGGTCGACGCCACCAATGCCGAGCGCGGCCTCGTCGGGCCGGACGCGGTCGATTTCGGCATCGGCCTGCATCTCGGCGAGATCGCCTACGGCAATATCGGCGCCGCGCGGCGGCTGGACTTCACCGTGATCGGCCCGGCGGTGAACCGCGCCAGCCGGCTGGAGGAGCTGACCAAGACGCTGCGCCGTCGGGTGCTGGTGTCCGAGCCGTTCCGCGACGCCTGCGGCCGCCCGCTGCTCGACCTCGGCCGCCACGTCCTCCGCGACGTCGAAGGCACGCACCGGATTTTCGGGATCGGGTAGTCCGCCCCGCCCCCCCAGCCGTCATGGCGAGCCCCGCAGGGGCGTGGCCATCCAGACTGTCGCCACCGAGCGCGGCGGCCGAAAGACTGGATGGCCACGCTTCGCTCGCCATGACGTGTTGGGGCCTATCCATCGTTCCGATAAGGTCTCGCCGACAACAGCCACAGGCCCGCCGCGATGAAAGCCGTCGTCTTCGAACAGTTCCGCCAGGCGCCGACCATCCAGACCGTGCCCGACCCGTCGCCCGCGGCGGAGGGCGTGGTGGTGAAGGTCGAGGCGACCGGGCTGTGCCGCAGCGATTGGCATGGCTGGATGGGGCACGATGCCGACATCGTGCTGCCGCATGTGCCCGGGCACGAGCTGGCCGGCACCATCGTCGCGGTCGGGCCGCAGGTCCGGCGCTGGCGCACCGGCCAGCGGGTCACCGTGCCCTTCGTCGCCGGCTGCGGCCATTGCCCGGAATGCGCCAGCGGCAATCAGCAGGTGTGCGAGCGGCAGTTCCAGCCCGGCTTCACCGCCTGGGGCTCCTTTGCCGAATATGTCGCGCTCGACTTCGCCGATGCCAACCTCGTCGCCTTGCCGGACGAGATCGATTCGGCCACCGCGGCCAGCCTGGGCTGCCGCTTCGCCACCTCGTTCCGCGCCATCGTCGACCAGGGCCGGGTCCGCGGCGGCGACTGGGTCGCGGTGCATGGCTGCGGCGGCGTCGGCCTGTCGGCGATCATGATCGCCCGGGCGCTGGGCGCCAATGTCGTGGCGGTCGACCTGACCGACCGGAAGCTCGACCTCGCCCGCCAACTCGGCGCCACGGCGACGGTCAACGCGACGACCTCGGCCAATGTCGTGCACGAGATCCGCGACCTGACCGGCGGCGGCGCCCATGTCTCGGTCGACGCGCTCGGCCACCCGGCGACCTGCATGAACTCGATCCGCTGCCTGCGCCGGCGCGGCCGGCATATCCAGGTCGGGCTGATGCTGGACGACCACGCCCGCCCGCCGGTGCCGATGGACCGGGTGATCGCCTATGAGCTGGAGATCCTCGGCAGCCACGGCATGCAGGCGTTCCGCTACCAGGCGATGCTGGACATGATCGCCGCCGGCACGCTGGCGCCGCAGCAGCTGGTCGGCAGCCGCATCAGCCTGGACGAGGCCGCGGTTGCGCTGACGCAGATGGACCGCTTCGACGGCACCGGCATCAGCGTCGTCACGCGGTTCTGAGGGCAGGTTAGGCGCCAGCCAGCGACAGATTCTGTCAAGAAAGCACCCAGCGAGGGATCAACCTGATGCTGAAGCCCTCGCGATGCAGTCTCTCATCGATCGTCCGGCAGAAGGCGAATATGAAGTCGATCAGTTCGCGGGGGCGATCCGGCCTGTCGAGGAAGAAGATCTGCAACGGCAACTCGACCCCGCCGGCCGGGCCTGCCTCAACCAGCGCAGCAAAACTCTCTATGCTCCGCTCGGTTTCGGGCGGGATCCGGAGCGCATCGAACACCGCGGAGAGTGCGTCGGACGGCATCTGCCATGCCGTGGGATCGAGGATGATCTCACGCGGCTCCCAGGCAAAGGAGTCCAGGAAGGCTTCGTGCAACGTCCGGAACCATCCGGAATCCATGCCGGCAGAACCGCCGTCCAGGCCCGTAAGGCCCCACGGGCATCTGGGGCCGAAGCCTTGCTCGCAATATGAGATGCCACTGTCGGCAACGAGCCACGCAGGGTAGGCGGTCGGTTCGCTGGCGTAGTCCCATTCGAGCATGTGCCGCCGGGGCGTGACCAGGTAGCCCGTCAACTGTTCCCGGGTCCCGTCATCTCGAATGCGGGCACACTCGGCTGCGACCAGCGCCTGGATACGGGCTCGCTCACTGTCGTGAGAGTCGGACATCGGCATCCCTCGGCGGACGAGCCCTTAGACTTTCCCCGCCCCCAGGATCAGGCGGATGCCCAGCGCGCCCATGACCGAGCCGGCGGCGCGGTCGAACCAGCGCTTCCAGCGCAGATAGACGGCGCGGGGACGATCGGCGGAGAACACCAGGGCGACGATGGTGTACCAGCCGGCCTCGATGGCGAAGATCGCCGGCAGCAGCACGGCGAAGGTCCAGCCCGGCACCTGCGGCGGCAGGAAGGCGGCGAAGATGCTGCCATAGACGATCGCGGCCTTCGGGTTGCTCAGCTGGGTGACGGCGGCCAGGGTGAAGGATCGGCGGACGCTGCGCGGCCGGCCCTCCGCCGTCTTCGGCACCGCGATCGGCTGCGCCGCGGTGCGCCACAGGGCGACGGCGAGCCACAGCAGGTACAGGCCGCCCAGCACCTTCAGGATCAGGTACAGCCACTCGACCTGGGCCAGGATCGCCTGCAGGCCGAACAGGCCGAGCCCGCCATAGACCACCCCGCCCACGCCCATGCCGAGCGCCGCCGCCAACCCGTCGCGGCGCGACAGGGCGATCGCGGTGCGGGTGACGAAGACGAAGCTGGGCCCCGGGCTGGCCGCGCCGACCACGATGGCGCCGAGGATGCTGAGCAGCGGGATGGTGATGTCCATGATTCGACCTCCGGCCCCGATGTTAGGCGCCGGCGCCAATCTCCGCCAGCAGGGCCGTCGTCTCGGCCTCCAGCTCGGGCACCTCGATCAGGCCGTACTCCTGGACGGCGCCGCGATTCACGGTGCCGTCGGCCTGCAGGCGGAGCGCGGCCGGATGGCCCGGCCTGGCGCGGGCCAGCTCCGCCCTGGCCCAGCCCGACCCGATCCCCGGGCTGCCGGCGGCGAGCCCCAGCTTGCCGGCGGCGGCATCTTCGAAGACGGGGCCGGGCACGACGAGACCATGGGCCTCGCCCCAGCCGGAGCGCTGGAAGTAATCGATGGCGTCGCTGCGGTCGCTGATGCTGTGGTCGAAGCGCGTGTCGATGCTGCGCCGCATGTCGAAGTTGCGGATCAGCTCGATCGTCTCGCAGACCCAGGCGCCGTCGCGGTCGGGGCTGCACCAGCCGAAGGCGTTGTTGAAGAATTCGAGGCGGGCGGTGAAGTCCGGCCCCGGCTCCGCCGGCGACGGCGATATGTCGGCGCCGCCGATGATCGGGCAGCGCAGATGCCAGCTGTTGTTGAAGACGAACCAGGGGAAGTCCGGCACGCGCTCGCTCGCCGGATCGCGCTCGTACTGCTCGTAGCTCAGCTTCAGCACCCGGCCCATGGTGTGGGTGGTCTCGTGCGGCAGGCCCTGCCGGCTCTCGAACCGGCCGGTGTTGCCGTAGACATACCAGAAGCCGCCGCCGGCGCCGTCGAAGGAGAACCAGGCGTGGCAGTCCAGCATCCGGTTGTGGCGGACATGCCAGTTATAGGCGGACCGTTCGATCTCGACCGGATTGTCGCGGATCCGCACGAAGTCGTTGTCGACGATGTGGATGTCGGCGTTGACCCTGTGTGCTAGCTCCGCCGGCACGTCCGCGTTGCCGGATTTCAGGCGCACTCCGTTATAGGCGTCGGTGATGCAGTTACGGCGGATCACGACCTGGCCGCGGATCGCCTTCGCCGACAGGAATGCGCCGTTGAAGTAGCTGTAGCCGCTATCCGGGCCCTCTTCGCCATGCGCCTGCGCCCAGTCGATGGTGGTCCACAACGGATGCCCGGGCTGGGTGTCTTGCTGCCAGCGGTTCCCTTCGATCAGCAGGTGCGAGGTGGGGCTGGCCTCGCTGCCCTTCGCGAAGATCGCGTGCGTCCCGTTCTGCAGCGAGCAGCCGCGGATCGTCAGGTGGCGCGTGTTCTCGATCCAGAAGATGACGGGCCAGCAATCCCGGATCCTGAGCCCCTCGATCACGACATGGGCGCATTCGACGACGCGCAGGAACGCGAAATCCGTCCGGGACATGCTGTTGCCCGGGCGCGGCGGCTTCGGCCACTGTCCGCCGCAGATCCAGCCCTCATCGGCGGCCCGGATGACGATCGGGCGGCCGGGCTCTCCGGATCGGCCCTCCAGCAGCGACGGGCGGTCGTAGACGCCGCCCGCGATCAGGATCTCGTCGCCCGCCTTGGCCTGATCGCAGGCTTTCTGCAGATCGGCCGGGCAGTCCACCCGGAACGTCCCCATCGCAATCACCTCGAAAAATTCTGTCTGAAATGACGGCCGACTTGAAACGATCTTCAAAAATGCGGATGAAGCGGCGGCTTCGTCAAGCGGCCGTCTCGATCTCCTCGCCCGTCCCGTGGTCCGGATGCAGGCAGTGGCCGTGGCTGTGGTCGGCCAGCACCTCGATCACCCGGCAATGGCCGATGGTGCCGTGGCGGCACTGCTCCACCATCCGCTCCAGCTCCACCTTCAGCGCTTCCAGCCGGGCGATGCGGGCCTGCACCGCCACCAGCTGCTCCTGCGCGATCCGGTCGGCCGTGGCGCAGGGCTGGGCCGGATCGTCGGCCAGGGTCAGCAGCTGGCGGATGGCGTCCAGCGGGAAGCCCAGCTCGCGGCTGTGCCGGATGAAGGCCAGCCGGTCGCTGTGCGCCCGGCCGTAGATCCGCTGGTTGCCCAGCGTCCGCGCCGCCTCCGGCATCAGCCCGATCTGCTCGTAGTAGCGGATGGTCTGGACCTTGCAGCCGGTGCGGCGGGCCAGCTCGCCGATCGGCATCGCGTCGCCACGCGCGGACATGAATTTTCCTCTTGAAGCTCTAGTCGCTGTAGCTCCCATCTTCCCCTGCGACGGATGTTTCGGCAAGGGAGTGCGTCGCATGGCAGCGGCGAATGACGGGCAGGGCCGGACCCTGCGCTATCGGGTCGACGGCATGGACTGCCCGAGCTGCGTCGGCAAGCTGCAGACCGCGCTGGGCCGGATCGAGGGCGTCAGCGGCGTCGAGGTCAGCTTCGCCACCGGCCTGCTGGCCTTCGGTGCGGCGGGCGCCGCCGCGAATGGCCGGGCGGTGGAAGACAAGATCCGCGCCCTCGGCTTCACCCCGACCGCGGTCGACGACGCACCCAAAGCGCCGGCGCTGGCCGACGCGACGCCCTGGTGGCGCGAGCGCAAGGCCCAGCTGGTCGGCTTCACCGGGGTCCTGCTGGCGGCCGCCTTCGTCGCCTCGCTGATCGTCCCGGCCGAGGCCGAACGGGCCTATCTCGCCGCGGCGCTGATCGGGCTGGTGCCGGTCGCGCGCCGCGCCTTGACCCTGATCCGCTCCGGCTCGCCCTTCAGCATCGAGACGCTGATGGCGGTCGCCGCGATCGGCGCCATCGCCATCGGCGCGGCGTCCGAGGCGGCGGTGGTGGTGTTCCTGTTCGCCGTCGGCGAGCTGCTGGAGACCGTGGCCGCCGGCCGCGCCCGCCAGGGCATCAAGGCGCTGGTGTCGCTGGTGCCGCGCACAGCCCAACGTGAAATGCTAGGGCATTTACAGATTGGCGGCCAAGCCAGCAGCGAAGGCGCGGAAGAAGGCCAAGCCGTTGTGGAAGGTGATGGGTCCGGGCGGTTTGGCTTCGTATTCGTGCCAGCCGCCGAGCTTTGCGATGACCCATGCGGCCCAGGAGAGGGAGGCCTCGGGATG
This sequence comes from Inquilinus sp. YAF38, assembly GCF_052113205.1. Lineage (NCBI taxonomy): Bacteria > Pseudomonadati > Pseudomonadota > Alphaproteobacteria > Rhodospirillales > Rhodospirillaceae > Inquilinus > Inquilinus sp. YAF38. Next base: position 12,595 of record NZ_JBFRCU010000134.1, read on the forward strand.
GGGGTTCTTCTGGCGGGCGATCTTGCCTTGCAGGCGTTGGTTGAGCACGGCCAGGGCGGTGATCTCGTGAGGTGTGAAGGCGAGG